>CALWLF010000024.1 GCA_944381455.1 uncultured Clostridia bacterium
AAAATCCCCGCTCTTACACGGGAAAATATCTGAAAAAATATGTAAACCGGTTGACAAAGGATGGTAAATGATTGTACCATAAATAGGTACGAATTTTTTTGAAACTAGATACCAATCATAAAGGAGAACGGGCACCATGGCAAAGTCCAATTCCAGCAGCAGAGATTTGTTAAAGAGATATGTCAATGCAAAAAAAGAGCTGCTGCAATCGTTTCATTGCGAAGAAGATTTTTTTATCAAACCCTTGACCGATTGTTTTTGGAACATCAAAACAGACGGCGACTTCCATTTTTTGCGCTATTGGAGAGAAGGGGATGAAAAAACCAACGATGTGGTTGTGGTGCGCAAACAGGGCGAGCCGTTGATCTATCGCAACGATCCCTATACCATGGTCATTGGCATCGATTGCATCAAAACGGGTTTTGTGTTTCATAATGGCAACAAACGCAACCGCTGGTAGTAAAAAGCCAAAGAAAGAAACATCTTGACAAAGTGCGGCAGTTGCCATAGAATAAATAGCAACGCAATAGCCAAAAGACGTGGAGCAAGAGGAGTAGGCAAGGCCTTCCATCCCCAGAGAGAAAGCCGTTTGGTGCAAGGCTTTTGATGGAAACTGGCTGAAGGTAGCTTGTGAGTTTCGGCGCCGAACCAACAGTAAGTGTCGACGGGTGGCTTCGTTATGGGCCGATAAAGGCACAGGTGACTGTGCAAAAAAAGGTGGTACCGCGGACGTTCGCCCTTTTCCTTTCCAAGGAATGGGGCGGAGGTCCTTTTTTTGATGACAACGACGGAAAAAGAACGTTGTTAGGACAAGTAGGAGGAATCAAACAAATGATCAAAGAACTGGAAAAGGTATATGATCCATCGGTGGTAGAAGAACGGTGGTATCAGACCTGGCTGGACAAAAAGTATTTCCACACAGAAGTGGACAAGAGCAAAAAACCATTTACCATTGTGATGCCGCCCCCCAATATCACCGGGCAGCTGCACATGGGCCACGCCTTGGACAACACCATTCAGGATATTTTGATCCGTTGGAAACGGATGAGCGGCTATAACGCCCTTTGGGTGCCTGGCATTGACCATGCTTCCATTTCCACAGAGTTGAAAGTGGTGGAAAAAATGGCAAAAGAAGGTCTGCGCAAAGAAGACGTGGGCCGGGAAGGCTTCTTGAAACGGGCCTGGGAATGGAAGGAAGAATACGGCGGCATTATTTTGAAACAGCTGCGGAAAATGGGCAGCTCCTGTGACTGGGACCGGGTGCGCTTTACCATGGATGAAGGCTGCTCGGAAGCAGTGTTAGAAGTATTCACCAGATTATACAACGAAGGCTTGATCTATCGTGGCGAAAAATTGGTGAACTGGTGCCCCAAATGCCAGACCACCATTTCCGACGCTGAAGTGAACCATGTGGACAAACAAGGCCATTTCTGGCACATCAAATATCCGATTAAAGACAGCGATGAATATTTGCAGCTGGCCACCACCCGTCCCGAAACCATGCTGGGCGATACGGCTGTGGCTGTGCATCCAGAAGACGAACGGTATCAGCATTTGATTGGCAAAACCTGCATTTTGCCCCTGGTGGGCCGGGAACTGCCCATCATTGCCGATAGTTATGTGGAAAAAGACTTTGGAACCGGCGTCGTAAAAATCACACCGGCCCACGATCCCAACGACTTTGAAGTGGGCGTGCGCCATAACCTGCCTCGCATCAACGTCATGAACGACGATGGCACCATCAACGAAAACGGCGGCAAATACCAAGGCCTGGACCGCTACGAAGCCAGAAAGCAAATGGTGGCCGAGCTGGAAGAGCAGGGGCTTTTGGTGAAGGTGGAAGACATCAGCCATGCCGTGGGCGTCCATGAACGGTGCAACACCGTGGTGGAACCGCTGATTAAGCTGCAATGGTTTGTGAAAATGGAAGAACTGGCAAAACCAGCCATTGAAGTCTACAAAAACAATCAGCTGCGGATGATCCCAGACCGGTTTGGAAAAATCTATCTCCACTGGCTGGAAAACATCCGGGATTGGTGCATTTCCCGCCAGCTGTGGTGGGGCCATCGGATTCCTGCCTATTACTGCGACGACTGCGGCCATATCACCGTGAGCAAAACGGCGCCGGCTGTTTGTGAAAGCTGCGGCAGTGCCCAGATTCATCAGGATGAAGATACGCTGGATACCTGGTTCTCTTCGGCGCTGTGGCCATTTTCCACGTTGGGCTGGCCAGAAAAGACAGAAGAGCTGGAACAGTTCTACCCCACCAGTGTGCTGGTAACGGCCTACGACATCATCTTCTTCTGGGTGATTCGTATGGTGTTTAGCGGCCTCAAACAAATGGGCGAAGTTCCATTCCATGATGTATTCATCCATGGCTTGATCCGCGATGACCAGGGCAGAAAGTTCAGCAAATCCCTGGGTAACGGCATTGATCCTTTGGAAGTCATTGAAAAATACGGCGCAGATGCCCTGCGCTTGACCTTAATCACCGGCAATGCGCCTGGCAACGATATGCGTTTTTATTGGGAAAGAATGGACGCCAGCCGTAACTTTGCCAATAAGCTGTGGAACGCTTCCCGGTTTGTGCTGATGAATCTGGAAGAAGAGGACAGCGACGATTTGCTGCTGCTTACCCCGGCTGACAAGTGGATTTTGAGCAAGGTGAACCACCTGGCCAAAGAAGTGACGGAAAACATGAACCACTATGAATTGGGGCTGGCTGTAGATAAGATTCATAACTTCTTGTGGGATGAATATTGTGACTGGTATATTGAAATGGTGAAACCTCGGCTCTATAACAAAGAGGACAGCAGCAGAAAGGCAGCCCTTTGGACGTTGAAAGAAGTCTTAATCAACGCCTTAAAACTGTTGCATCCTTATATGCCGTTTATCACCGAAGAAATTTTCCAGCACCTGCAAAGCGAAGAAGAAACCATCATGCTGAGCAAATGGCCGGAATATAAGGAAGAATGGAACTTTGCCCAGCAGGAAGCCCAAATGGACCAGATCAAAGAAGCCGTGCGCAATATCCGAAATATCCGGGCAGAGCGCAATGTGCCGCCTTCTAAAAAGGCCAAGGTCTTTGTGGTTTCTCAAAACGAGGAGACCAGAATGATTTTTGACAATGCAGAAGTGTTCTTAAAAACACTGGCCTCGGCTTCGGAACTGTGCGTACAGGCAGATAAAACTGGCATTGAAGAAAATGCAGTCAGCTGCGTCATCGAAAACGCCATGCTGTATATTCCGCTGGAAGAACTGGTGGATATGGCCAAGGAAAAAGAACGTCTGCTCAAGGAACAAGAGAAGATGAAAAAAGAAATTGACCGGGTGGAGAAAAAGCTCTCTAACCAAGGATTCCTGGCCAAAGCGCCCCAGGCTGTCATCGACGAAGAAAAAGCAAAAGAAGCAAAATATCGGGATATGCTGGCCCGCATTGAAGAACAACTGGCACAGATGAAATAAAAAAACGTTGCCCCCTTAGCTGTAAAAACAGCCGAGGGGGCTTTTTTTTCGTTACAAAGGTAAAGGCAGAAAAAGAAAACAAAAACAGATTTCTGTATGTTGCGGCGGATGAAGCCTGCTGTGATATGCTGCAAGAAAATGACCAGTGGGTAAGGCCCGCTGGCATTTCCTCTGCCTGCCCAGGAAGTGCAGCAATCCATATCCTGCTGGCTGCTTTTTTTGGATGCGCAGGGTTTCCATGGGAACCACAGGCGATGTCATGGGAAGGTAGGGGCATAACTGTTTTTCATCGGACATAGACTACCAAAAAGAGAAAAAAGGAGCGTTTTTTTGATGCAAAGACGAAGAAAAGGATGGCTGGTGCTGCTTTTGGTGCTGCTGATTGCCCTTTGCCCGGTGGAAGTGTTTGGGGAAGAGGCGGCGCTCCAGCTGGAAAGCCCCTCGGCGCTATTGATGGATGGTGCCACGGGACAAATTTTATTTGAAAAAAACAGCAACGAGCAGAGGCCGCCGGCCAGCGTGACAAAAATTATGACGTTGTTACTGATTTTTGAAGCGGTGGACGATGGGAAGCTGGCCTGGGATGATCTGGTGACTGTCAGCGACCACGCCGCCTCCATGGGCGGCAGCCAAGTGTACTTAGAGCCTCAGGAGCAGCAGACGGTGCAGGATTTGGTCAAATGTATCTCCATTGCCAGTGCCAATGATGCCTCTGTGGCTATGGCTGAACGCATTGGCGGCAGTGAAGAGGGGTTTGTGGCCATGATGAATGAAAAGGCCAAGGAATTGGGGATGAATGACACCAACTTTGTCAATGCCTGCGGCCTGGAGGCAGAGGGGCACGTGACAACAGCCCATGATATTGCCCTGATGAGCCGGGAGCTGATCACCAAATATCCGGATGTTTCAACTTATGCCACTACCTGGATGGATGAAATCACCCACACCACCAGGAAGGGGACGTCTGCTTTTGGTTTAACCAATACCAATAAACTGGTGAAATGGTATCCCGATGCCACCGGGTTAAAAACAGGCTTTACCAGCGACGCCATGTTTTGCCTTTCGGCAACGGCTCAGCGCGATGGCCGAAGCCAGATTGCTGTGATACTGGGCGCTCCAGACAGCAATACCCGGTTTCAAGAAGCCATGGCGCTGTTGGACTATGGCTTTGCCAACTATTGTTTGCTGGAAGGCGAGGAGAAGGGCACCGTCTGCGGCCAAGTGGTTTTGGAAAAGGGGGAAGCGGAAGCGGCAGATGCTGTTTTAACAGAAAAATTTCAGTATCTGGCAGAAAAAGGAAGTGACGATTTGACATGGGAATATCACTGTTTGGAAAGTATGCCTGCTCCTTTATCGGCAGGTGATGTTCTGGGAGAAGCAGTGTATTTTATGGAAGGACAAAAAGTGGGTTCCATCCCACTAATTGCGTCAAAAGATATCAATCGTTCAAATTTTACGCAGTCTTTGGAAAAAATGTCCACACTGTGGGTGCAATAATGGGGAAAAGAGCAGGTGAGAACCCTGCTTTTTTCCTTTTTTTACGCTTGCGGAGGGGAAAGAAAAACTCAAAACACCATTTTTTGTGGAGTGAAAAGTTGTGCTTTCCACAACTATCTGCAAAAATATGCAATTTTTACGATTGCAATTGTTTGTTTTCTATAACAAATACGTAATTTTCCTATTAAAAATTATGAATCATATAATAAAGTTCATCAATTTTGCTAAAGATAATAGAAAATTATTCTCAAATACGAGAAAATCCTGGTTATTTTTTTGCCTAAGTCACGCAAAACGGAAGTTTGTTTTTGTGAAAAAAACAAACAGTTGAAAAATAACGGAATTGTGTTTACATAGAAAAACTTTTAGTAAAAAAGTACATTTACTAAAAATTTTTTTACTTGTATAATGAATTTGTAAGAAAACTTTGAGATGATGGGGAAGGGAGGAGCGCGATTGGACGTATTTGATATTGTTGGTCCCATTATGGTTGGGCCATCCAGCTCCCATACGGCAGGAGCAGCACGAATTGGAAAGTTTGCCCTGACTATTTTGGGGCAGCCAGTTCAAAAAGCAGAAATTTATTTCAGTGGATCCTTTGCAAAAACTTATAAAGGCCATGGCACCGATAAAGCGATTATCGGCGGTTTGCTGGGGATGGATACCGATGATACTCGCATCCGCACCAGTTTGGAGCTGGCAAAAGAAAATGGATTGGAATTTTCATTCCATGAAACGGAAATTGAAAACGCTCATCCCAATACCGTATTGTTACGGCTGACGGGAATAGAAGGAAAGACCGTGGCAGTACAGGGGGCATCCGTTGGAGGAGGCAATATTCTCATTACAAAAATTGATGATACGGAAGTGAGCATCACAGGAAAGGCCACCACCCTCATCGTTCCCCATAAAGACGTGCCTGGGATGATTTCCGATGTAACCAATATTTTAGCTCGCCGGGGCGTCAACATTGGCCGTTTTGAACTAAAACGCAGCCAAAAAGGCGGTACGGCAGTGATGATCATTGAGGTGGACGGCACGGTGGATGCAGAAGTCAATGACCTGATTGCCCGTTTCCCCAATGTCTTGGATTCTACAGTGATTGCGGCCATCTAAGAGAAAGGAGTGCCTATGAAATATGACTCTGTGGCAGAGCTTTGTGCTTTGGCCAAAGAAAAAAACTGCCTTATTTCTGACCTTGTGATTGCGCAACAGGCGCAGGCGCAGGAAATCTCTGAAGAAGAGCTGCTGGCACGGATGGAACAATCTTTTTTGGTGATGCAAGAGTCGGTGGCAGCCGGATTTCAGGAAGGCCTGGTTTCAACCAGCGGCCTGACTGGCGGAGCAGCCTATCAAATGAAGCAGGCGGTAGATGGAGGAAAAACCATCTGCGGCAAATTTTTTGGCGAAGCCTTGGCAAAGGCTTTGGCCGTTTCTGAAACGAATGCCTGTATGGGCAAAATTGTGGCGGCGCCAACGGCTGGCAGCTGTGGAATTTTGCCGGCAGCGCTTTTGACGCTGATGGAAGAAAGAAATCTGCCCAAGGAAACCATAGTGCGGGCGCTGTTTACGGCTTCTGCCATTGGTATGGTGATTGCAAAAAATGCCAGCATTGCAGGGGCAGAAGGAGGCTGTCAGGCGGAGTGCGGCAGTGCATCGGCCATGGCGGCAGCTGCTTTAGTGGAAGTGTGCGGCGGCACAGTAGATATGGTATCCCATGCCTGTGCCATTGCCATTAAAAATATTTTGGGGCTTGTTTGTGACCCCGTGGCAGGATTGGTGGAAATTCCTTGTACCAAGCGCAATGCGGCAGGCGTTGCCAACGCTTTTGTGGCTGCAGAGCTGGCATTGGCAGGGATTGAAAGCGCCATTCCAGCAGATGAAGTGATCTGGGCCATGAAAAAAGTGGGAGACAGTATGTCAGCAGCATTGAAGGAAACAGCAGAAGGAGGCCTGGCGGCCACTCCTACCGGCAAACGGTTAACCAGTTGTGTGTTTGGGGAAAGAAAATAATGGAGGTAAGAAACGATGATTTCATTGGAAATGCTGTATGATGCACAAAGAGTATTACGGGATGTGGCTCGGTTGACGCCAGTGTTCTCTGCGCCAAAAATTGGTGAAAATATCTATATCAAAGCAGAAAACCAGCAGTTGACCGGTTCCTTCAAGCTGAGAGGTGCTTTTAACAAAATCCATAGCCTCACCCCAGAAGAAAAATCCAAAGGTGTCATTGCCTGCTCTGCCGGCAATCATGCCCAAGGCGTTGCCCTTTCTGCCACTAGAAATGGGATCAAAAGTGTGATCTGTATGCCGGAAGGCGCTCCGCTTTCCAAAGTGGAAGCGACCAAAGCCTATGGCGCAGAAGTGGTGTTGGTGCCAGGGGTGTATGACGATGCCCATGACAAAGCAGTGGAACTGGCAGAAGAATATGGCTATACCTTTGCTCATCCTTTTGATGATGAATATGTCATTGCAGGGCAGGGGACCATTGGTCTGGAAATTTTGCAGCAGCTGCCGGATGTGGACACTGTGGTTGTTCCCATTGGCGGCGGCGGTTTAATCAGCGGTGTTGCCTACGCCATCAAAGCCATCCGTCCAGAATGCAAAGTCATTGGTGTGCAGGCAGCTGGAGCTCCCAGCATGTATACATCGAGAAAGAACGGAAAAATCACGAAGCTTGACAGTGTTTCTACCATTGCCGATGGTATTGCTGTAAAAGAACCGGGCGAATTGACCTTTGAACTGTGCCAAAAATACGTGGATGACATCGTAACGGTAACGGAAGATGAAATTGCCACTGCCATTTTGGCACTGATGGAAGGACAAAAAACAGTTGCAGAAGGCGCCGGGGCCACGTCTGTTGCTGCTGCCATGTTCAATAAATTTGATACTTCGGGAAAAGTAGTTTGCGTTGTTTCTGGAGGCAATATCGACGTAAACATCCTTTCCAGAGTGATCACCAAGGGCTTGACCAAATCCGGCCGCATCACGGAAATTACAACGAAGGTGTTGGATAAACCGGGCCAGTTGATCAACTTGCTGCAGGTGGTGGCACAAACTGGGGCAAATATTATGAGTGTCAGCCACGAAAGAGAAGCGCAAAAATCGGAAATCAATTCCTGCGTTGTTTCCATGGTGCTGGAAACCAGAAATCCAGACCATGTGGCAGAAATCAAGAACGCATTACAGTCGAAAGGCTATGAACTGCTGGATTGATTTGCAGGATTTAGACAACAAACCGTAATCTATTTTGGAAAAAGGAGGGGCAGCAGGAGCACGACCTCCTGCTGCAAATAACATTATGAAGAAAATAGGTTTATTGCCACGCTTAATCATTGCTATTATCCTTGGTATTATTGTGGGTTCTTTCGCGCCGGAAATTGTGATTGCTATCGGTGCAACCTTTAACGGCATTTTCAGCAACTTCCTTAACTTCAGCATTCCTTTGATTATCATTGGTTTTGTTGTGCCTGGTATTGCTGATCTTGGTCAGGGTGCAGGAAAAACATTGGCCATCACTGCTGGGATTGCTTACCTGTCTACCATTATGGCTGGTACCTTGGCTTACTTTACCGACATTACTCTGTTCCCGAACTTCCTGGAAGTGGGTTCCATTGTACTGGATAATGCGCAAAATGCAGAAGAAACCATGATTTCTGGTTTGTTTACCATTGAAATGCCGGCTGTGATGGGCGTTATGACTGCCTTGCTGATGGCCTTCTTGCTGGGCCTTGGCATTGCTGTAACCAAGAGCCAGCCTTTGAAAGCCATTTTTGATGATTTCCAGGAAATCATCACCAAACTGGTGAAAAACATTATCATTCCTTTGCTGCCATTCCATGTATACGGTATTTTTGCAAACCTGACTTTTGCCGGTACAGTATTTGAAATTATGTCCGTATTCATCAAAGTGTTTGGTATCATCATTGTGCTGCATATTGTTATCATTGTGATCCAATATGCCATTGCTGGTGCCTTTGCAAAGAAAAACCCATTTGGTTTAATCAAAAACATGCTGCCTGCATATTTCACCGCCATCGGTACTCAGTCTTCTGCTGCTACCATCCCTGTTACCATTGCTTCTACAGAGAAAAACGGTGTACGGGAAAAAATTGCAGAATTTGTTTGCCCATTGTGTGCAACCATCCATCTGTCCGGCTCCACCATTACATTGACCAGCTGCTCCATCGCCATTATGCTGCTCAATGGTTGGGATATTTCCTTTGGCCAGATGTTCCCATTTATCATGATGCTGGGCGTAACCATGGTTGCTGCTCCTGGCGTTCCTGGCGGCGCTGTTATGGCTGCTTTGGGTATTTTGGATACAATGCTGGGCTTCAATGAAACCATGCTTTCTTTGATGATTGCTCTTTACATTGCACAAGACAGCTTTGGTACTGCTTGCAACGTAACGGGCGACGGCGCCATCGCTGTGCTGATGGATGCCATCACACCAAAAGACAAATAAGCATATATTTGTAGGATAAACTTCCCCGGCAAATCCCGGCAAAGAGCAATCTTTGCCGGGGTTTTTTATACAAATAAAAGTAAAAAATAAAAAATTTTGAAAAGAAAGAATTTTATGGTATAATAAAAGGAGATATTCAAAACAGACCAGGGAGGAATGTGTATGAAATTTTGGTGGAAATCTTTGCTTGCGGGGACAGTTATGGTGGCGGCGCTGGTGACGCCTGCGTTTGCCCAGGAAACAGTGAAACTGAATGGTTACAAGGATTACGAAGTTGGCGGTGCCATTACGGCTCAATTTCAAGTCAGTATATCCAATGTGGTGCGCAAAGAAGAGACCAATTCTGGTTATGCCGATGGAACATATTATTGCCAGGGCAAAACAGAAGTGGTGGCGCTGGATCAATTGAGCGGCTTTGGCACTTCCAAAATGGAACAATTTGACAACGGGCCGTATATTGAAACGGAATATCTGGTGCCTGATGGCTATACAGAAGAAGCGTGGTTGGAATTGATGAACGATGAGATGATTCCGGTGGAAAAAGGCACCAAGTTTACGTTGGACGAGCCTGGGGTTTACTATGTTTACGGAAACTATGGGCCGCTGGCCGGCGGTGTTGGCGTCACCGTTGTGGTGGAAGCGGGCCAAAGCCAGCCGAGCAGTCAGCCGGCGGCAGAACAAAAACAGGCCGTTTATAACCAGGCCGCTGTCTCTTTGAATGGCCAGCCCATAGAACTGGAAGCGTACAACATTGATGGAAATAACTATTTTAAACTGCGTGATTTTGCTTTGATTTTGGCTGATACACCACAATGCTTTGATGTTGCATGGGATCAGGAAAAACAGGTGATCAATCTGGTTTCCGGCCAGGTTTATTCCAGAGCCCAGGTGGATACCCTTGCCAAAGGGGATGGTCAAAACAAAACAGCCATTTCTTATGAAAGCGGTATTTTGCTGGACAGTGCAAAAGCAGATCTGCGTGCCTATACCATCAATGACAACAATTTCTTTCAACTAAGAGATTTGTGCGGGCTTTTTGGTGTGGATGTGCAATGGGATGGGGCAAAGAACCAGATTTCCTTGACGGCAAAATAAAAAAAGGAAAGAAAAGCTGCTTTTTGGCAGAGGGACGAAGAGCCCTCTGCCTTTTTTTGGGCAGAAGATGGCTTTGTTTTTGGTGTCGGGCTTGATTCTTTTGCGAAAAAACAGTATAATATACAAGATGTTTTTTATTTTTGTAGATGAAGAGGCGATCAAAATGGCGGAAGAAAAAAAGACAATTTTCAGCGGTATGCAGCCTTCGGGGCTGATTACATTAGGAAACTATTTGGGCGCATTACGCAACTGGACACAGTTGCAGGATGAATATAACTGTTTGTATTGCATTGTGGATCTGCACGCCATCACCGTGCGCCAGGATCCGGCGAAGCTGCGCCGCTCTTCCAAGGAGGTGCTGATGCAGTACATTGCAGCAGGGTTGGATCCGGAAAAAAATATCATTTACTATCAAAGCCATGTGCCGGCTCACGCAGAGCTGGGCTGGATTTTAAATTGCTTCACCTATATGGGCGAATTGAGCCGGATGACGCAGTTTAAGGAAAAGAGCCAAAAACATGCTGATAATATCAATGCTGGACTCTTTACCTATCCGGTGCTGATGGCGGCAGATATTTTGCTGTACCAAACGGATTTGGTGCCGGTGGGGGAAGACCAGCGGCAGCATTTGGAAATTGCCAGGGATATTGCCGGGCGGTTTAACAATATTTATGGCGATGTATTCCGGATTCCGGAGGCATACATTGGCAAAGTGGGCGCCAGAGTCATGGCATTGCAGCAGCCGGATAAGAAAATGAGCAAATCCGACGAAAACAAAAACAACACCGTTGCTTTGCTGGATGAGCCGGCTGTGATTATGAACAAATTCAAAAAAGCCATGACTGACTCGGAAAATGAAGTGCGCTTTGATCCAGAACAAAAACCGGGTGTGAGCAACCTGCTGAGCATTTACTGCTCTGTAACGGGAAAAACCATTGCCGATGCAGAACGGGAATTTGCCAACTGCGGCTATGGCAATTTTAAAATTGCCGTGGGTGAAGCAGTGGTGGAAAAACTGGAGCCAATCCAGAAAAAAGTGGCAGAGTTAGATCAGAACAAAGATTATCTGGATCAAATTATTGCTGCAAACACAGAACGGGCCAATGCCATTGCCCAAAAAACATTGCGTAAGGTGCAAAAGAAATTGGGTTTTGTGCCTCGGGTGAGATAAGCAAGGCAAAAGCAGAGACAGGCAGCTGTTTAAAAAGAGTCTGCTGGCTTTATCTTCTTTTTTGAGGTGCCGCAATAGACGAGTGGTAAGGAAAGAAAAATCGTTTTAAAAAAATGTACTCAGCAAGAAAAAATGGCTGAACTCCTTTGTCTATAAGGAGTTCAGCCATTTTTTTGTTTTAAAAAAGAGATTGAATGTTTACAGTGTCCGGGGATCAGTGTCTGATACAAAAAATGAAACAGGGAACAGTTCAACAAAAAAAGTTCTGTTTCCAAGGATGGAAACAGAACTTGAAAAACATTATTTTGCAGGGTTCACATGAACCATGCAGTGTTTTACTTTTGCCACGTGTTCTTCTACTTCTTCATGAACAGCTTCGGCAATTTCGTGGCCTTGTTCCACAGTCAAATTTGCATCAACTGCAATTTCTACGTCAGCATATACACGAGGACCGTGCAGTCTTGTTTTCAGATCGTCTACACGTACAACACCTGGAATTTCATTGATGGTTTCCATGATTTCTTCCACAGTGTCTTTGTCAGCAGCAGCATCCACCAGCTGTTTGAAAGAAGAGATATAAATGTCGATGGCAACTTTCAAAATCAAGAAAGCTACGATCAAGCAGGCCAGAGGATCCAGAATAGGGAAACCAATCATAGCACCGCCGATACCGATGAAAGTACCGATGGAGGAGAAAGCGTCAGAACGATGATGCCATGCTTCTGCTTTCAAAGCTTCGCTCTGGATTCTTTTTGCAACACGAACGGTGTAATGGTACATCCATTCTTTTACCACGATGGAAACAACGGCAGCCAGCAAAGCCAGACCGGTTGGTGTGGTAAATTCGCCGCTCATAATGGTTTTTACAGCGTTTACTGCCAGTGTTACACCAACGGAACCAAGGATGATGGCAAGGATTTTAGCTACGGCAGATTCAATTCTTTCATGGCCGTAAGGATGCGTTTTGTCGTCTGGTTTGGAAGAAAAGAAAAGACCAATGATAACAATGATGGTTGCCAAGATATCGCTGGCGGAATGGATACCGTCGGAAATCATAGCAGCAGAGTTGCCAATAAAACCAGCAATGATTTTAAATGCAGACAAGATTACATTGATAACAATACTTACACGGTTTACTTTGTCGGCTTGTTTGAAACGATCGCCGGTCAAAACCTCGTCGCTGTGGGCAGCAGGCCCGTGCATTAACTTCATAACATACAATCCCCTTTCAAAAATAAAAATAGTATTTGTTCGTTCCCGGGTTACTGCTATTTTATGACATATATCATCAGGGAGTCAATGCTAACATTTTGTTAGAATGCTCTTACAAAAAAATAAATGACTCAAGTTAGTTTATGCAAAACTAACAAAATGCCATGAAAATTTAGGATTGTGCAGAAAAGAAAAAAGATATTTCCTAGAAAAAAGGATATAGAACCAGCAATCGGGAGAAAACAATCAAAACGGAACGTTTTTCCTCTTTGAACGGATAGGGAATACGAAAAAAAGGAGAGGAAAGGAAAAAGAAAGAAAGCCCCCTTTGGAACAGAGGACCTTCTTTCTTTTTTATGATATTATTTTTGAAAGGTGATATAAAAAATTTGGAATTGCATTTATTGTCAATCCAGCATGGGGTTTACATGCACCGTGCAGTGTTTCACCTTTGGCACATGTTCTTCAATTTCTTCATGAACGGCTTCGGCAATTTCATGGGCCTCTGTTACGTTCATATATGGTTCTACAGCAATTTCCACATCAGCATAGATACGAGGACCATGGAGTCTTGTTTTCAGGCTGTCTACGCGAATGACGCCGGAAACTTCATGGATGGCGTGCATCATTTCTTCTTGCACGTCTTTATCTGCAGCACAGTCCACCAACTGTTTGAAAGAAACAATGTAAATGTCGATGGCTACTTTAAATACCATCAAGGCAACAATCAGACAGGCGATAGGATCCAAAATTGGCAGACCAATCATGGCGCCGCCAATACCAATGAAGGTACCGATGGAAGAAAGGGCATCGGAACGATGATGCCAGGCGTCTGCTTTCATAGCTTCGCTGCTGATGGCCTTTGCCGTATGCATGGTATAGTGGTACATCCATTCTTTTACCACGATGGAGATGACAGCAGCAGCCAAAGCGATGGCTGTTGGCGTTGTATAATCACCGCTGATGATTTTTTCCACTGCATCTGTTGCCAGATGGAATGCGGTAAAGCCCAGCATAATGGCCAAAATTTTTGCCACGGCAGATTCAATTCTTTCATGTCCATAAGGATGGGAATCGTCGTCTGGTTTGGAAGAAAAGAACATCCCAATCATGACAACGATGGTGGAAAGTACGTCGCTGGCGGTATGAATACCGTCGGAAATCATGGCAGCACTTTTTCCGACAACGCCGGCAAAAATTTTGCCGACAGCCAAAATTAAGTTAACTGCCAGAGAAATTTTGTTTACACGATCCGCTTTTTTCCACCGTTCCCCTGTCAGGTGTTCTTCCGGACCATGTTCGTGTGGGCCGTGCATCAACTTCATAGTAGTTATCCCCTTTCAACAAGAAATTGTAAAATTCATATGATTACCTTCCCGGGATATTGTTATTTTATGACAGGAGATAATGGGAAGTCAATGCTAACATTTTGTGCAATAAGATAGAAAAAATACAGAACAAAACGTTGAAATTGTCCACTAACTACAAATAAAAGCCAAAATGTTTCGTAACGCAAACATAGGGTTTACCAGAGTAATTTGGTATGATATACTGAGGGGAAAAAAGGAGGGTTGATTATGGCACAAATCAAAGAAAGTTTAAAAGAGTGCATCGGCAACACACCCTTGGTGCATTTGGGCGGTTTTGAAAAGGCTCAGGGGCTCCAAGGAAGGCTGCTGGCTAAAGTGGAATTTTTTAATCCTTTGGGCTCGGCCAAAGACAGGGCGGCTTATTATATGATGACGGAGGCAAAAAAAGCCGGCATTTTGAAGGAAAACACAGTCATTGTGGAGCCGACCAGCGGCAATACTGGTGTGGGGCTGGCGTTTTTGTCTGCCATTGAAGGATACCGGCTGATTTTAACCATGCCGGAAACCATGAGCATGGAACGGCGGAAGCTTCTGAAAATGCTGGGGGCAGAAATTGTGCTGACAGATGGAAAAAGAGGTATGGCAGGCGCCATCGAAAAGGCGCAGGAGCTGGCCGACGGATTTGAAAGTGCCTGGATTCCCAATCAGTTTGAAAATCCGGCCAATGCCAAAGCGCATCAGTGCACCACAGGGCCGGAAATCTGGCGGGACACCGATGGAGCGGTGGATGTATTTGTGGCCGGTGTGGGTACGGGAGGCACCTTGACTGGCGTGGCCCGAGTGCTCAAAGAGAAAAAACCATCGGTGGAAATTGTGGCGGTGGAACCCTTTGGCAGTGCCGTGTTAAGCGGTGAGGCAGCGGGACCTCATGGGCTGCAAGGCATTGGTGCAGGGTTCGTGCCGGGCGTTTTGCAGCGGGATTTGATTGACCGTATCATTAAAGTCAAAGACGAAGAAGCATTGGCAACAGGAAGACAAGTGGCCAAAACAGATGGTCTCTTGGTGGGAATTTCTTCTGCGGCAGCATTGTTTGCAGCAGCTGCACTGGCAAAAGAAGAAGCTTATCGAGATAAAACCATTGTGGTGCTGCTTCCGGATACGGGAGAACGTTATTTATCGACGGCCCTTTTTGACGAAGAAGAATAAATTTGGAAAAAATGGATAAAAAATAGGAATTTTCCCCTCGTTTTGTGTGTAAAAAGTATACTGATTCAACAAATTGAAAAAAATAAAAAAAATTAAAAGGATTTTTTGCAGGAAAAGAGAATTAGTAAAGTATCAAGAATCAAAACAAAAGGAAATGGCAACTACTGTTATCCTTTCATCACAGCGATATGATTCGCACCGAAAAGGGGGAGATTGTAATGATTCAGATTATTGCAGGTGAAAAAGGCGAAGGAAAAACAAAACGTCTGCTCGAAATGGCAAATGCTGCCGGAAAAGTGTCCAATGGCCATGTGGTCTTCATTGATGATGACAATCGTCATATGTACGATTTGCACTACAACATTCGTTTTGTAAAAACAAACTTTAAAATGACGCGGCAGGAAACCTTTTTTGGATTTATCTGCGGCATTGTAAGTCAGGACAGCGATATCGAGCAGATTTATATTGACGGACTCCACAACATTATTTCCGGTTTGGACAAGGAAGGGCTGGAAGCCTTTGTTGGATTGTTGGAAAAATTCTCTGTGGAAGAAAATGTAGACTTTACCATGATTATCAGTGCAAAAACAGATGATCTCCCAGAAAATGCGAAAAAATATGTGATTTAAGATTGGATGGATCATCCAAGACGCCTGCAAATTGGCTGCTGTCAATATTGCAGGCGTTTTTTTGTATTTTAAAAATGGAAATCATTGCAAGAAAAATTCATATTTTTGTCAAACACTTTTGTGAAAAACATGGTATAATAGCATCGGTTGGTCTGTCTTTTGACAAGCGTTGGAATAGAAAAATGGGTAGGCAGGAAGGAGCTGAACCAATGAATAAAAAAACGATTGCAGCTATTTCGGCGGCGGCAGTGATGTCTATTTCTATGCTGTTTCAAGCAGTGGCAGCAGGAGGCGATCCTGGCAGCAGCACAGATCCGTTGGTGACAAAAAGTTATGTGGACCAATCCATCAGCAGTTTGATGACGGCCCTTAGTGCAAGCAGTGCAACAGGTACGGCAGCCGTACCGGTGTATGAACCGGTGCAGCTGGTTTACGGCCAAAAACTGCGCGGTGGAGAAGGGGCAGAGATCATCATGCGCAGCGGCTCCGGCCGTTGTTTTTCGGCAGTGGAAAGCGGTCTGGTGGATGTGACAGGCGGCAAAGAGATTTTCCATAACCAAACGGTGGAACAAAATCATATGCTGATCGTATCACGAGATGATGGGCGCGGGGTACAAGTGACTTCCGATGACGCCTGGTTTATTGTACGGGGAAATTACACCATTGAATAGGACAGAAACAAAGGAGAGGTATCATGAAAAAAAAGAGAGCGGCAGCCCTGCTGCTGACGATGGCGATGCTGACAACGGCAGCTTTGCCTGCCTATGGCGCAACGACTATTTTTCAGCAAACAAAGACGGAACAAGTGGCAAAAGGCGTGTCTTATCAACAGAAAATCCGTCTGACAGAAGACGGCTGGCTGGATTTATACATACTAACCATTGACCTGAGCAACGAGCATTTGTCGGTGGAACCGGTGGAATCAAAAACGGAGACGGGGCTAAGGGAAACGGTATCCAAGCTTTTGACCGATAACGGCGCTTTAGCCGGCGTCAATTCTGCCTATTTTGGTATGACTGGCAATTACTCGGCTGCCTTTGGGCCGCAAATTGCAGACGGCACCATTTTATCCATGGATGGGGACAAGAATTTAAGCGGCAACCAGTTTGGCTCTTATTATGAGCTGCTGGACGGCACCCAGCATTTTGATTATTTTAAGACCACCATCAAGTTTTATGTGGGCGGCGAATTTTTCTTTGAATTGGCCGGGTTAAACACCATCACCCAGATGGTTTACCCCATGTATCTGGACCGGACGGCAGCCACCGATACTTCCAAAATTGACGCCAGATTTTCCGGCTTGACAAAAATTGTGGTGCAAAACGACCAGATCACAAAAATCTCAGCCAAAGGCGAAACGGTGACCATTCCGGAGGACGGTTATGTCATTGTGCTGAGCAGTCAGTTTGCCGATGTTTATGTGCCCAAAATGTCTGTGGGACAGCGGGCCATCACCCAGATCAACACCAACTTGGATGTGAACCAGATTGAAACGGCCATCACCGGCGGCGGCATTTTGCTGCAAAACGGACAAAAGCCAGCCAACTACGGGGAAATGGCCTCCGGCCGGCAGCCAAGAACGCTGCTGGGCCTTTCCCAAGATGGAAAGACCATGAAGCTGATTGTGGCAGACGGCAAGCGCACCGGCGGCAGTAACGTCAGCATTGGCTTGACAGTGGATGAAGCCGTGGCGCTGTTAAAAGAAGAGGGAATGTATCAGGGGCTGAATTTGGACGGCGGCGGTTCCTCTTTGATGGCAGTAAAAACGGCCGATGCCGATCAAGTTTCCACTGTTTCTTCCCCGGCAGAAGGCAGCGAAAGAAAGGTGATGGCGGCCGTTGGCGTTTTTGATGACAGCCCTGTTGGAGCCATCACCCAGCTGGTGGTGGAACCGGTGGATAGCCGCGTGCTGGCTGGCGGCAGCACCCAGATTCAGGTGTTTGGGTATGACGAAAACCTGCATAAAATTGCAGTGGATATGGGCCAGGTGACGCTGGAATGCGACGGCGATATCGGTCAGCTTTCCGGCACCACATTTACCGGCTTAAAACAAGGTACCTCCCATATTACAGCCACCTATCAGGGGCTGATCGGCGTAGGCAGTGTGGATGTGGCAGATATCGGCTCTTTGCAGCCCCATCAGACGGAACTGTATCTCAATGTGGGCGAAAGCAGCCAGATTGTGGTGGATGCAGCAACCACCGACGGCTATACCCTCGATGCCACCAACAAAGTGTCCCTTTCCACTAACATCGGCTCCTTAAACGGCACCACCTTTACGGCAACGGCCAAAGGCACCGGCTATATCACCGTTTCTTATGGCAACTTGCGCTCCTATATCAAAGTGGTGGTGGGAACGGAAGAAAGAAAAGTGGATTCCTTTGAAAACGTCAAATATTTGAATTATTCCAGCTATCCTGCCGGCATCTCCGGTATTTCCGGCGTTTCCCAGGCTGTGGTGCAAGATGGGGAAAAATCTGTTGCCATCAGCTATTATATGAAAGAAAGCAGCGAAACCCAGGCCGTTTATCTGGGATTGGCGGCGCCCATCACCATCCCTGGAGAACCCAGAGGCTTGACCTTATCCATCAAAGGCAACGGCACCGGCCAGTGGGTGCGGGGCAAGATTGTAGATGCCAACGGCACCGAAAGCGTCATCGACTTTTCCAGAAATGTCAACTGGACTGATTGGCAAAGTGTAACGGCCCAGCTGCCAGAAAATGTGGCCTATCCTGTGAAGCTGACCACCATCTATGTGGCGGCCCTCTCCAACACCAACACCAATCAGCAGGTGATGTACTTTGATAATTTACGGGGACAGTATGCCACAGAAACGGCAGTGGATATGCCGGAACCTGTGCGGGTGGCAGATAGCTTGCAGGCCGATTTGTCCACCAAAGAAAGCGGCTATACTTATATCAACTTTACCGGAAATGTCACCAGCGGCACGGCTTCGGCCAGCCAGTATGACAGCGTGCGAAACCAAGTGAACACAACCCTTGGGCAAAACACAGACTATGCGTTTTTTGCCGGCAAAAATGATATTTCTGCCGCCAACGGCGCTCAGACGCTGCAATGGAAGGAAGGCTACAGCAAAACAGAATTGGCCAATGTGACGATTTTGAACATGTTCGCCAAATACGGCGGCTTTTTCCAGACGCAAAAGAGCCAGTGGAGCACCTTCCAGCAAGATGCCCTCAATACGTCCAACAAAAACGTCATTGTGGTGATGGACAAAAATCCGGCTTCTTTCAGCGATGATAGAGAACAGGAAGTGTTTGGAGAAGCGCTGAAGGCTGTGGTGGATGCAGGCAAGACGGTCTTTGTGCTCTATTGCGGTGATGAGGATTTTTCTGTGACGAGCAAGGGCGGTGTGCGGTATTTATCGCTGCCCAATTTGTGGTGCACAAACGGTGCAGCCAATGATGCTTATCAGATGATCCGGATCCAAGCGGGGCCAAATGGCATGTATTTTGATACCTTGGGCTGAAGCAGAACACTTTTTTGATGAAATGGAACGCTGTTACCTGTTCCGTTGGAAGGGGTAACAGCGTTTTTTCGTCGTCTTTGACGAAAAAAATAAGCAAAAACGATTGAGAAAAATGCGAACAATGGGAACAAAGTGTTTTTTTACCAAACAAAACGGGAAAAAACTATGAATTTATTGCAAAAAAGCTACCTTTTTGCAGCAAAGGAAGGTATAATAAGAACAAAGCGAAAGGGAGTTTCTTTTGTGCGCTTTTTTCAAAGGAAAATAAAATGGTGGGAGGAAAGCAAAGCAGGCAGGTGAAAGATATGCCTTCTTTTGGCTTTCCGTGTATAGATGAGGAGCAATCCATGGGTAAGGAAAAAAACAACACAGGAATAACAGGGCAGACTGCCCCCCAAGACGGCCATGCCGTCAAAGCCATCAGCATGATGATGGTGATCACCTTGGTGGGAAAGGTGCTGGGACTGGTGCGGGATCAGTTTTTGGCCGGTAATTATGCTGTGGGGATGGAGGCAGATGCCTTTTTAACGGCCAGCCGCATTCCGCGCATTTTTTTTGATGTGGTGTTTGCATCGGCCATATCTGCCAGCTTTATCCCGGTGTTTACCGAGTATTTGGGAAAAAAGGGGAAAAAAGAGGCCTATGCCCTCTCCCACCGGTTTATCACCCTCATTGGCGTTTTGACTTTGGCGGTGACGGTGCTGGGCATTGTGTTTGCGCCGTATTTAACGGAATTATTTGCCGATGGGTTTGACGCCCAGACGGCGGCCCTTTGCACCAGGCTGCTGCGGATTTTGTTTCCGGCGACGTTTTTTACGGGGTTAGCCTTTTGTTTTGTGGGACTTTTGCAGTCCATGGATGAATTTAATGTGCCGGCAGCCATGAGCATTGCCTCCAATGTGGTGATTATTCTTTACTATGTATGTTTCAATGACACTTTTGGCATTTATGGCTTGACGGTTGCTTTCTTAATCGGCTGGGCCATGCAGGCGCTGATGCAGGTGCCGGCGTTGATAAAAAAAGGCTATTATTTTCGTCTGAATTTCCATGTCAATGACGAAGGGATGAAAAAAATATTGGCGCTGATGCTGCCGGTGATGGTGAGCACCTGGGTGCAGCCCATCAATCTGGCCATCAACACCAAATATGCTTCCAGGCTGTTGGAAGGCGGCGTATCGGTGGTGGAATATGCCAATACAGTCTATTCCATCATCGTGGGTGTGTTTGTGCTTTCGGTGGCCAATGTGATTTTTCCGAAGCTTTCCAGACTGCAAACAAACGACGACACCCAAAGCTTTGGAAAGACGGTTGGAACGACCATGGAAGTGATGTCCTATTTACTGCTGCCCATGACGGCAGGGCTGATGTGTTTGAGCATCCCGGTGATTCGGCTGATTTATCAGCGGGGGGCCTTTGATGATGCGGCGGCCCAGATGACAGGGCAGGCTTTATTTTTCTTTACCCTAGGCATGATGGGGTATGGACTACAGACCATTTTAAGCCGCGCCTTTTATGCAAGGCAGGAAGGCCGGGCGCCGCTGCTGAGCGGGCTGGTGTCCATTTTGCTCAACCTAGCCCTCTGTGCTTATCTTTCGCCAAGGATGGGCGTCAGCGGCCTGGCCCTTTCCAGCACGCTGTCGTTGACCATTTCGGCGCTGCTGCTGGTGATTCCCATGCAAAGGCAGGGAAAGGTCATCACCAAAGGGATGATATGGCAGGTGCTGAAAATGACTTTGGCGGCAGTGCTGATGGCATTGGTGGTGCTGGGATGCAAGGTATTATTGGAAGAGCGCCTTGGCACAAGCTTTTTTGGCACGCTGCTGTTGGTGGCCATCCCGACGGCAGTGGGCGTTGTGATTTATTTTTGTTTGACACTATTGTTTCAGGTGCCCTATGCCAAAATGGTGCTGGATTATGGAAAAAAATTTATGCAAAGGAAGGTTGAGAGATGATAGAAAACAGCGTGGTTTATCGCTTTTTTGCCGGACTGGGCGATTTTTTGCTGCGCACGTTAGCGCAAAGCGCCCTCGTTGGCATCTTTTTGACAGACAACCGCAACCAGGTGATTGCTGCAAGGCGCAGCGTACTGGGCCGGCTCTTTCGCGCCGTTTGCCGGTTTTTCCAGCGGTTTTTCCGTGTGTTTGGGCTGGACCGGCTGCTGCTTGGCAGCATTTTTAAACAGAGTTATCTTTGGATGTTTTTGCCGGTGGTGCTGGCGCCGTTTTTGCCGACGATGCTGGTGATCTTACTCAGTTTGGCCGGGTTTTTCTCGGTGGCATTACGGTTGTTTGCCGAACGGAAAAGGCGGCTATTAAGCCACCCCATGGTGATCTATATTGCAGGGTATGCCTTGGTGTATCTGGCGGCCATTTTCACTTCGGTGACCATTTCCGGCAGCTTATATGGCGGGATGGTGACGGTCTGCTTTGTGCTGTTTTCTCTGGTGGTTTTCAACGCCATTGAGTCGAAGCGGCAGGTGCAGGTGCTGTTATTTTTTTTGACGGCAGGTGGTGTGCTGGTGGCGCTGTATGGGTTTTACCAATTTTTGTTCCAAAGCAAATTTGGCGGCGTTTGGGTGGATACGGATATGTTTGAAGGGATGTTCCGGGTCTATTCCACCTTCCAAAACCCCAATGTGCTGGGGGAATATTTTTTGCTGATGGTGCCGCTGGCTGTGGCTGGGTTTTTCCTCTCCAAGTCGCTGATGATGCGGCTTTATTATCTGGGCAGTGTGGGTGTGATGATGCTCTGCCTGGTTTTGACCTATTCCCGCGGATGCTATTTGGGCATTTTGGCGGCGGCGTTCTTATTTTTGGTGCTGCTGGATAAGCGGTTTCTTTTGCTGGGCGTCATTGGGCTTTTGCTGCTGCCCTTTGTGCTGCCGGAAAGCATTTTAAACCGATTTATGAGCATTGGGAATTTGGAAGATTCTTCCACATCCTACCGGGTTTCCATTTGGCTTGGCACCATTGCCATGTTAAAAGATTATTGGATCAGCGGCGTTGGGCCGGGGGAGGCGGCGTACAACATGGTGTACCCTGTGTATGGATATAACGGCATCAGTGCACCCCATGCCCACAACACGTTTTTGCAGGTGACCTGTGATACGGGCTTTTTTGGGCTGCTGCTGTTTTTCTGCCTGCTCTATCAATTTTTTAAGGCGCTGTTTCGCAGCTATTTACAGACGGAGGACAAAACAGGCCGGCTTTTGATGATTGGCATCATGAGTGCCGTGGCCGGGTTTTTGGTGCAAAGTCTGTTTGACTACACCTTCTATAACTACCGGGTGATGTTCCTGTTTTGGGCCATGATCGGCTTTGGCATGGTGCTCAGCCGCTATGACCGGCTGCGGGAGGTGTAAATCATGATCAAAGTGATGCAGATTATCAGCGACAGCAATATCGGCGGCGCCGGGCGCTGTGTGCTGAATTTTTTGAAATATTATGACAGAAGCCAATTTTCCATGGTTGTGGTAGTGCCCACGGGCAGTTTATTGATTCCTGCCCTCAAAGCATTGGATACACCCTATCGGGAAGCTGCTTACATTGCAGAAACTTCCTTTGACAAACGGGCCGTCGGCGTGTTAAAGAGAATCATCCGGGAAGAAAACCCGCAAGTGGTGCATACCCACGGCAATTTCAGCGGACGGGTGGCGGCCAAGCTTTGCGGCAAAAAAATTGTCTATACCCGTCATTCGGTGTTTCCTGTCAGCCCCCGCATCAGCCATGGGGTGGGAAAATGGGTGAACAAAACGGCCAATGAGTTTTTTTCTGACCAGATTTTGGCCGTGGCCGAAGCGGCCAAAGACAATTTGACCGAAGGCGGCATTTCGCCAAAGAAAGTGAAAGTCATTTTAAATGGCGTGGAGCCGGTCAAAGTTGCCGACGAAGCGGCCAAGGAAGCGGCAAGAAAGACTTATGGCATAGAAAAAGGCCAGTTTGCCGTCGGCATTTTGGCCCGGATTGAGCCTTACAAAGGGCATCAATATTTGCTGGAGGCAGCTAAGGTTTGGAAAGACCATGGGCGGCCGGTGAGAGTGATTATTGCAGGGACGGGGCCTTATTTGGAGGAACTAAAGCAGATGGCAAAAAAACTGCAAGTGGAAGATGTGGTCTGCTTTGCCGGGTTTGTCACAGACATTCAAAGCCTGCTTTCGGTGCTGGATGTGCAGGTCAATGCCTCTTATGGCACAGAAGCCACCAGCTTATCGCTGTTGGAAGGCATGAGTTTGGGCCTTCCGGCTGTGGTCAGCAATTATGGCGGAAACCCCGGCGTCATCACTGACGGACAAAACGGGTTTTTGTTTGAACAAAAAGATAGCCAGGCCCTGGCAAAGGCGGTGGAGCGGCTGATGGACGAGCCGGAAACGAGGCAAAAACTGCAAGAAGGGGCCAAGAAACGGTTTTCAGAAGCATTTACGGCAGAGATTTATGCCAGAAACATCGAAACAATATACCGGGCTGTGACAGAAAGGAGATAGGAAGACGTGGAAAAAAGAAAGCACAAGATCAACTGGTTTGATATTGTCATTTTTGTGCTGGTGCTCATTGTGGCAGTGGTGGGGTATCGGTTTACCCATAAAGAAGTGGCGGTGGAAACAAGAAACATCCAATATACCTTTGAACTGGTGGATAACCCGGAAGGGTTTCATACGTTGATTCACGAAGGGGATACCATCACCGATAATGTGAAAAACTATTATATGGGCCAAGTGGTTTCGGTGGAGGCCATCCCTTATAAAAAACAGGTCAACGACACCGTCAACGGCGTCATCCGGGAAGTGGAAGTACCGGGACGGGAAACGGTTTTGGTGACGGTGGAAGCGCCGGTGGCAGAAAGCGGCGGCAATTTGAAAGTCAACGGCTATTTTCTGGTGAAAACCGGTTTGGAAGTGGCCGTCAAAGGCAATGGCTATGCCGGACGCGGCTATATTTTGCAGATGGATCGATAGGAGGGCAAACACAGGATGAAATGGATTGATAGCAAAGGAAAATTGTTTGGCAAAATCAACGCCATCGACCTGGTTGTGGTGATTCTTGTGGTGGCCCTTGGCTTTGGCGCCTATTATAAGTTTGGCGTGATGGATAAAACCAGTGCCACGGCCGCCACACAGCCAGTCAGCTATGTGGTAAAAATTGAACGGGTGCGCAACACCTCTTTGGATAACGTCTTTTCCGGCGATATCCTTTATGATGAAACATCGGGCAACGCCATCGGCACCATCACAGCCGTTAACAGTCAGCCGTCTCAAATGGTGATGGATTGCCCCGACGGGACGGTGAAGCTGGCAGATGTGGAAAACAGGATTGACTTATATCTGACGGTGGAAGCAGACGCCGTTGTCAATGAGAGCGGCACCTTTGTCAACAAAACCTACGAATTGCTGGTGGGTTCCAAAAAGAAATTTTACACCAAATATATCAGTTGTGAAGGCAGTGTTTCAGAGATTCATAACGGCGCAGAATAAGGGGTAGGGATGATGTATCGGCAATATTCCATTTTGATGGCTTTGATGGGGCTGGAAATCGGCGGCGCAGAAACCCATGTGGTGGAGCTGGCCAAGCAGCTGCATAAAGAAGGGTTTCGCATTGTGGTGGCATCCAATGGCGGGGTATATGTGAAGGAGCTGGAGGAAGCCGGCATCCGTCATTACAAAGTGCCTATGAACAAACGAAATTTGATTAACCTGCGCAAATCCTATTATTTATTGCAAGAGATCATAAAAAAAGAAAAGATTGATATTGTCCATTCCCATGCCCGCATCCCCAGTTTCCTTTGCGGCCTGCTGCACAAAAAGATGAAGTTTCCTTTTGTCACCAGCGCCCACTGGGTGTTTTATACGGGAATGGGGCTCAAATATCTGACCAACTGGGGCCAGAAAACGGTGGCCGTCAGCGACGACATCAAAGCGTATTTGATGGATAATTACGGCGTAAAGGCCCACGATATCTTTGTCACCATCAACGGCATTGATACCGATAAGTTTTCTCCGCAGGTGGACTGTCAGGCGCAAAAGGGGGAGTTTTCCATTGCCGAAGAGGACAATGTGGTGGTCTATGTCAGCCGGATGGATGAGGACCGGGCGTTGGTGGCCCGGCAGCTCATTGAAATTGCACCCCAGCTGGCCAAAGACATCAACCGGCTGCGTCTGGTGATTGTAGGCGGCGGCAATGTGTTTGAGAAACTATCCCAAATGGCCGCCGAAGCCAACAAGAAAATTGGCTATGACTGCATTGTGATGACAGGCGGACGGACAGACATCAACCGCTTGGTGGCCATGGGCAAAGTTTTTGTGGGAGTCAGCCGGGCGGCCTTGGAAGCCATGGCTGGGCAAAAACCGGTGATCATTGCCGGAAACGAAGGCTATATCGGGCTCTTTGGCGAAGAAAAACTGGCTTTGGCCCAGGAAAATAATTTCTGCTGCCGGGGATGCGCCATGTCGGACAAGGAGCAGCTGCGGCGGGATTTGGTCTATGCCATGAACACCTTAAGCGACGAAGAACGGCTGAAACTGGGGCAATATGGCCGGCAGGTGATTTTTGACCATTATTCTGTCAAGAAAATGGCAGCCGACTGTGTGAAAGCCTATGATGCGGCCTGGAAGAAAAACAATCTGCCGGAATATAAGGTGCTCATCAGCGGTTATTATGGTTTCCAAAACTGCGGCGACGACGCTATTTTGCTGGCCATGGGGCATAATATCCGCACCATGGAAGAAAATATCTCCATCCGCGCCTTGGCCAATAAGCCAAAGGAAAGCCGCAAGCGCTATGACATGGATGTGGTCAATCGATACAATGTGTTTCAAATTATGCGTGCCATCGGGCAGTGCGATGTGTTAATCAGCGGCGGCGGAAGCCTCTTGCAGGATAAAACCAGCGCACGCTCTATTTTATATTATCTCACCATCATCCGCTATGCCAAATGGAAAGGCAAAAAAGTGATGATGTATGCCAATGGCATCGGCCCTGTGAAAAAGACAAAAAACAGGCAGCTGGTGGGCGATGTGGTCAATCGGGTGGATGTGATTACGTTGCGGGAAAGCTCTTCGCTGGAAGAGCTGAAGGCCATGGGGCTGACCAATCCCCGCACTTTTGTCACGGCCGATCCCGTTTTTACCCTGCCTTCCATTGGCAAAGAGAAAGCGATGGACATTTTAAAGA
>CALWLF010000025.1 GCA_944381455.1 uncultured Clostridia bacterium
TCAAATGCATCAGCCCCAACGGAATGGCCAGCACAATACAAATCAGCTTGCCCCAAAGAATGGCGCCGTGGATATGTTTGACCATCATAATACCGATGATAACAATGCCAATCAAACAAAGAATGGCGCTGGCGGCATAGCTGCCGCCTTCGGCAATGGAAACCATCTGCACCAGATTTTTGCCGTTGGCCTCCACCACATGGGCCTTTTGCAGGCCCATAAAAGCAATAAAAATCCCAATGCCCACCGTAACGGAAAATTTAATGTTGGTGGGGATAGCGTCTTGTATTTTGCGCTCTACGCCCAGCTGAATCAGTACAAAGAAAATAATACCGCTTAAAAAAACTGCGGCCAGCGCCTCATTGTAAGTATAATCCATCCGGATGCACAAGGTATAAGAAACAAAGGTGCTGATGGCAAGGCTTGGGCCTTGGGCAAAGGGCAAGTTGGCATAGCAGGATAATATTAAGGTGCCTATGGCAGCTGTAATACAAGCCATGATGGTCAATGCAATCAGCATATCATTGGCCGATACCCCATTGGCTAAAATCACATCCTTAGCCAAGTTTCCCGCATCATCAAAGGCTTCCGGAAAGGAGGCCATGATGGTGTTTGGCACCAGAAACAGAATATACACCATGGTAAAGTAAGCCGTCACACCGGAAAAAAATTCTGTCTGCAGCGTAGAACCATCTCGTGTAACATGAAATTTTGCATCTAAACATTGGAACAACCGCGACAATCGCAAAAACTCCTCTCTCCCTGCATCCATCTGATTGGTTTCTTTTTCATCATATCAAACAGAGCCCCCATCCGCAAGCAAAAGAACGGATAAAACAAATTTTTCCTTTCATTTTCTGCACAAAAAAGGGTCAAAAAAAGGGCAGGATGTATTCCATCCTGCCCTTTCTTCTGTCCAATTACTGGGCAGCTTTTGCTTCTTTTACTTTTTTGATTGCTTCTGTCAATTTTGGAACGATCACTTTCACATCGCCCACAACGCCCAAGTCTGCCACATCAAAGATTGGTGCAGTGTCGTTTTTGTTGATGGCAATGATATATTCGGAACCTTCCATACCAGCCACGTGCTGGATTGCGCCGGAGATACCGCAGGCGATATACAAGTCAGGACGAACGGTTTTACCGGTCTGGCCTACCTGTCTGCTTCTGTCAATCCAGCCAGCATCCACGTTTGCTCTGGAAGAAGAAATTTCGCCGCCCAAAACGTCAGCCAATTCCTGCAACGTGCCAAAGAATTCTGGGCTGCCAATGCCACGGCCGCCGGAAACCAAATATTTGGCTTCGGTGATATCCACAGCTTTTTTGCCTTCTTTGATGACTTCTCTGATTTTTACACCATGGGTGTCTTTGGAGAAATCTACAGTTTTTTCTACCACTTCGCCCGTTCTGGTGTTGTCTCTTTCCAGGGCTTTCATTACGCCTGGACGAACGGTTGCCATCTGTGGACGATGGTTTTTGCAAAGGATGGTTGCCATGATGTTGCCGCCAAAAGCAGGACGGGTCATCATCAGCAGTTTGGTGTCTTCTGCAATGGAAAGGCCGGTGCAGTCTGCCGTCAAACCGGTGTGCACTCTGGCAGATACTCTCGGAGCCAGGTCACGGCCAATGGAGCTTGCGCCATAAAGCAGGATTTCCGGTTCTTCTTCTTTGATGATCTGAGTCAATGCCAGTGCATATGGCTCGGTCAAATATTCTTTCAATTCTGGATCGTCTACAATGATGACTTTATCTGCACCGTAAGCAATACAGGTTTGTGCTTTTTCTTTGATGCCGCTGCCAAGCAAAACGGCAACTACTTTTTCATCCAAGTCTTTGGCCAGCTTCGTTGCTTCGCCCAGCAATTCGATGCCGACTTTCTGCAGCTCGCCATCTCTTTGTTCCATCAATACAAATACATCTTTACTCATGTCAGGTTCTCCTCCTTCTCTTAGATAATGTGTCTTTCTTCCAGTTTGGCAACGATGGTGGCTACGGCATCTTCTGCGGAGATGTCTTTGTAAACGGTGCCGGCGCCTTTGGCCTGTTTGGTGAAGGACTTAAATACGTTGGTAGGAGAGCCTTTCAGGCCGATGTGTTCTGGGTTGAACATATCTTTCAGGTCTTCAAAGCCCAAAACTTTTACTTCTTTTTCTCTGTAAGCGTCAAAGCAGCCGCCAACAGACATATATCTTGGCTCTGCTAATTCTGCCAAAGCAGTCAGCAGGCAAGGAAGTTTCATTTCCAAAATGTGATATCTGTCTTCAAACTGGCGTTTTACCACAACAGTATCGCCATTTTCAATCTGTACATCTTCTGCATAGCTTACCTGAGGAATGCCCAAGTGTTCTGCAATCTGTGGGCCAACCTGTGCGGTGTCGCCGTCGATGGCCTGGCGTCCGGTGATAACCAGGTCAAACCCGATTTTTTTGAGGCCGGCTGCAATGATGGTGGAAGTGGCAAAGGTGTCAGAACCGCCAAAGGCACGGTCGCTGAGCAGATAAGCTTCGTCTGCACCCATGGCCAGCGCTTCTCTCAATGCCACATCAGCCTGAGGAGGGCCCATGGAAACGATGGTGACGGTGGAACCATCGTTCAGTTTTTCTTTCAACTGCAAAGCAGCTTCAATGCCTGCTTTATCGTCTGGGTTGATGATACTGGGCACGCCGTCACGAATCAAGGTATTGGTTACGGGATCCAGTTTCACTTCCGTCGTATCAGGAACTTGCTTTACGCATACCACAATTTTCATACTGTATTATCTCCCTTCCAGATTAGTTCACTTTCAGATAAGAAGCAATGACCATCTTCTGCACTTCAGAGGTACCTTCATAAATTTCGGTAATCTTTGCGTCTCTCATCATTCTTTCGATGGGGTACTCTCTGGTGTAGCCATAGCCGCCGTGCAGCTGTACACATCTTCTCGTTACATCGCTTGCGGTGTTGGCAGCAAACAATTTTGCCATGGCAGCCATATGGCCATAAGGTTCTTTGTTCTGTTTTGCACAAGCAGCCCGGTAAACCAGCAGCTGTGCTGCATCCAAATCTGCTTTCATGGAAGCAATTTCAAACTGGGTGTTCTGGAACTGAGAAATTCTCTTGCCAAACTGTTTTCTTTCTTTTACATATTTGATGGTTTCATCCAAAGCACCTTCGCCAATACCCAGTGCCTGAGAAGCGATACCAATACGGCCGCCGTCCAGCGTCTTCATGGCGATGCCAAAGCCTTTGCCTTCCTGGCCCAGCAGATTTTCTTTTGGCACGATGCAGTTTTCCATGATCAATTCACAGGTGGAAGAACCTTTGATGCCCATTTTCTTTTCGTGTTTGCCAACGGAGAAGCCAGGGAAGTCTTTTTCTACGATAAAAGCAGAAATGCCTCTGGTGCCTTTGGATTTATCGGTCATGGCAAAGATGATGAAAATATCAGCAAAGCCGGCGTTGGTGATAAAGATTTTGGAACCGTTTAATACATAGTGGTCGCCTTCCAGTACGGCTTTTGTCTGCTGGCCGGCAGCGTCGGTGCCTGCACCAGGCTCTGTCAAGCCAAATGCACCGATTTTTTCGCCTTTTGCCAGAGGAACCAGATATTTTTGTTTTTGTTCTTCTGTACCAAATTCATAGATAGGGGTTGCGCAAAGGGAGGTGTGAGCGGAAATAATAACGGAGGTGGTGCCGCAAACTTTTGCCATTTCTTCCACACACATGACATAAGCCAGCACATCGCCGCCCTGGCCGCCGTATTCCTTTGGAAATGGGATGCCCAGCATACCGTACCGTTTCAGTTTTTCCACCGTTTCATAGGGCACTCTTTCTTCTTCGTCCACTTCTTCTGCCAAAGGTTTCACTTCGTTTTCGGCAAATTTTCTGTACATTTCCTGCAATAACTGATGTTCCTTAGACAATCTAAAATCCATTCCACTTTCCTCCTTATCATCCAATCAACCGTTGTCCTGTTTTTCTGCCCGGGACGAGGCTTTTTTTCTGGTTTGTATTGGGAGACTGGTCCGATTGTTGAAAAAGCGATATAAAACAAAAGAAATGATTCTCTTCTTCTTTTTTCTTTGAGAACTTTTTCTCGATTTTCGCTTTTTTGTTTCATTCTGTTTTTCCAATTCCCTATCCCCTATGTTACCTTAGTTGTCATAGAATTGTCAAGCTTTTTTGCACAGAGAATCCATTGGAAATCCTGGAACATGTTAGGAGTTTACAATAAAAATACACAAATAAACACTTTTTGTTTTATGCAATCTGATATTACACTCTTTTTTTGTTCACAACTGCTAAATTTCAGTCTAAAAGATCCATTTTTTCTCATTTTCCCCGCAGATTTTGCACAAAAACCGGTCGATAAATCAATCGAGGTCCTTCCCGCCGGCTTTCCATGAGAGAAAGACGAGTTACCGCCATAGGCGCAATGTCCATGGCCGCTTCTTTTTGGATTTGGTCGAAAGGCGCTAAAAACGCCAGTTCCCGGCCCAGCGTGATATGTGGGGTATATTTGGCCCGGTCTTTGGGATACCCCTGTTTTTGCAAGGCGCGTTCCACATTTTGGTGCAATCGCACAAGAGCAGGATTGGCTCCGATGCCTGCCCATAAAATGGCCCGTTTTCCTCTGGAGAAGTAGCCTAGACGGGCGATTTCCATGGAAAATGCCCGTGTGGCGCCCCCTGCTTCTGCCGCAGCTGCCGCCAAAGCGTCCAGTTCGTCTTTTTTGACTTCTCCAATGAATTTCACAGTTAAATGCAGGTTATTTTTTTCAGTAAAATGCCCTCCTTGGCATTTTTTCCCCACCTCTTGCTGCAAAAGAGCCAGTTTTTCTTTCCACGCTTCTTCCAGCTCGATTGCCAAAAACATCCGCATAAAAATCCCCCTTTTTCGGTCAGTTTGTGAATAAAACAACAATTATTTTGCATGCGAACCATTCCAAATAGGAATGAAAAAGGGTTCACCCGGAGGGAACCCTTGAAAAAACAGTAACAAAATGTGACAAAAACACAGCCATGTTATTCTTTTACCAAAGCCATGGCCACTTCGGCCACATGCTCTGCCGTAAAGCCAAACTTGGTAAAGAGCTGGTCTGCCGGAGCAGAAGCGCCATAGTCTTCCATGGCAATCACTTTGCCGTCCAGCCCCACATATTTGTGCCAGCCAAAGTCGCAGGCGGCCTCCACGGCCACTCTCTTGCGGATGGCCCTTGGCAGAACGCTTTCTTTATATGCTTCGTCTTGTTCTTCAAAGACTTCAAAGCTCATCATGGAAACGGCTCTGGCTTTGATACCCTGTGCCGCCAACAAATCGCAGGCTTTCACTGCCAGCTGCACTTCGGAACCGGTGGCCAGCAGCAGTACGTCCGGCGTACCTTCACAGTCTTTGACAATATAGCCGCCTTTGAGAGCGCCTTTGCCGGTGGTGGGCAGCAGTTCCAGGTTTTGTCTGGAAAGAACAATGCCTGTAGGGCTCTTTCTGGTCAGGGCCAGATACCAAGCGGCCACCGTTTCGTTGCCATCGCAAGGACGAATCACCGTATAGTTTTTCATGCTGCGCAGTGCGGCCAGGTGTTCAATGGGCTGGTGGGTAGGGCCGTCTTCGCCCACACCAATGGAGTCATGGGTTAAAATGCTGATAACCGGCAGATTCATCAACGCCGAAAGCCGCATCCCGGCTTTCATGTAGTCGCTGAATACAAAGAATCCAGCAATGTAAGGGCGTAAACCGCCATGAAGCGCCAAGCCGTTGGCCATGGCCGTCATGGCAAATTCCCGCACACCAAAATGGATGTTGCTGCCTTCCGGCGTTTCTTTGGAATAGTAAGGACGGTCTTTCATCACCGATTTATTGGATGGGCCCAGGTCGGCAGAACCGCCAAAGAGGTTTGGCACCAACGGAGAAAGTTTTTGCAGCACTTTTTCCGAAGCGGCGCGGGTGGCCAGATTGCCTTCCATGTGCCAAAATTCTTCATTGTGGAGCAAGTCCACTGGCAGTTTGTCGCTGTGGCAGTCGTCCCACAGTTTGGCCAAATCGGGGTAAGCCTTGCGGTAAGCAGCAAACATGTCTTCCCAGGCGGCGCAAACAGCTTCTTTTTCGGCCACCACTTGGGCCAGATGTGCTTTCACTTCTTCTGGTACATAGAAATCTTCGCCATAGTTCCAGCCGGCCGCTTCTTTTGCAGCTGCAATTTCTTCTGCGCCCAAAGGTTCGCCGTGGGCCGAGGCCTTGCCTTCTTTATTGGGAGCACCGGCGCCGATTTTTGTTTTGATTTCGATGAGGGATGGACGGCTGGTGTCGGCTTTTGCGGCTCGGATGGCTTCGTCAATGGCGGCCACATCCTTGCCGTCTTCCACCAAAATGGTCTGCCAGCCATAGGCATCAAATCTCTGGCGCACGTTTTCATGAAAAGCCGTGGCCGTATCGCCTTCGATGGAAATGTTATTGGAATCGTACAGTACAATCAGTTTGCCCAGTCCCAGCGTACCGGCCAAAGAACAGGCTTCGGCGCTGACGCCTTCCATCAGACAACCATCGCCGCAAAGGGCATAAGTATAATGGTCATAAACGGGATAGCCTTCCCGGTTGAACATGGCGGCCAAATGGCTTTCTGCCAAGGCAAAACCCACAGCATTGGCAATGCCTTGTCCCAAGGGGCCAGTGGTGGTTTCAATGCCTGCTGCCACACCATATTCCGGGTGTCCCGGTGTTTTGGAATCCAGCTGGCGGAATTGTTTCAAATCTTCCACCGTGGTGCCATAGCCAAACAGATGCAGTAACGAATAGAGCATGGCAGAGCCATGGCCGGCCGAAAGCACAAACCGGTCCCGGTTTGGCCATTGCGGTTTTTTGGGGACAAAATTCATTTCTTTGGCCCAAAGGGTATAGGCGGCAGGCGCTGCCCCCATGGGCAGACCGGGATGGCCGCTTTTTGCCTTTTGAATGGCATCGACGCTTAAAAATTTGATGGTGTTGATGGTAAGCTGAGAAACATCCATGATTGTTGTTCTTCTCCCTTCCGAAACAAATGATAAACGGTTTTTATTTGGTCAGATAATCAGCCACAAAGGCTTTGATGTTGTCTTTTTCGATGACGGTTTTGTGGCGCACCGGGCGGTCTTGAATGCCGCGGATGGGGGCAGGAATTTCCACGCCGGAAAGCTCTGCCATTTTGTCCATCAATACAAAGAAATCTTCTTCGGCATACGTTTCATCGATGGCCGTCATCACGTCTTTCGTAAATTTATAAGGACTTGCCGTGGAAACGATGAGCGTTGGTGTTGCATCGCCCGTTTCCTTTTTGTAAGTTTCATAAGAAGCATAGGCCAC
>CALWLF010000026.1 GCA_944381455.1 uncultured Clostridia bacterium
GTATTGGGGAAACGAGCAAATACTTCATTAAATACTGGTTCTTTGGAACGATAGCTGGTACCAAAGTCACCCTGAACTGCATTGGTCAACCAGTCAACATAACCTTCCCAAAATCCTTTATCTGTCCCCAGTTCCTGACGTTTCAGTTCAATGGCTTCTTCTGTTGCCCCAGGCCCCAGAATCAGCTGTGCCGGATCCCCTGGCGTCAGCGTCATAATAGAATACAAGATAAAGGAAATCCCCAGCATAACCGGAATCAACATTAACAAACGTTTGATGATATACTTGTGCATAAACACATTCACTCCCCTTCCGATAGTAAAAGGGCTGCGGTAAAACCCATTCTCACCGCAGCCCCCATCTTTTTTCTTCCTTATTGTCTTAAGCCAAGTCCAACCAAAACCCAGCTTTCAACCATTTGTGCGTCTCTATTTTCTGGTCTGCGTTCCAAAATCATTATTCAGCTTCAAATGTATAGTCAGATACATAGTAGAAGGAACCAGAGTTACCAGCTACGCCGCCAACTTGTGCAGAAGCAGTAACGGTGTTTGTACTGGTCAAAATAGGAATGTACCAAGCGTTTTCATCATTCAGTTCGCACAGTTCTAAATACAAAGCTTCTCTTTCTGCACTATCTGTCGATTTTCTTGCTTCTTCCACCAGACGGTCTGCTTCTTCATTGACAATGTTTGCCATATTGGTCTGGCCGGTAGAGTTTGCATACTGGCTGTGGAACAGTCTGTATACGATGTTATCTGCATCTGGATAAGAGCATCCAATCCAAGAATAGGACATTTCAAAGTTTCTGTTAGACAGGTCAGTATCAAATGCACCACGTTCCATCATGGTCAGTTCTGCATTGATGCCAGCTCTTCTCAACTGTTCCTGAACAACCTGAGCAGGTCTGGAATAGTAGCTGGATTCTGGAGTGATAAACTGGATGGTGATGCCATCTGGATAACCTGCTTCAGCAAGCAATGCTTTTGCTTCTTCCACATTGGTCTGTGTACCAACAAAGTCTTCTGGATAACCAAAGATACCTGGTGTGATTGGGCAAGGAGTTACCCATCCCAAGCCGTCCTGGCCACCGTCAATGATTTCTTGACGGTCGATGCAAAGCTGGATAGCTTTACGAATATTTACATCGCTAAGCAGTTCGCTTTGGGTATTCAAAGTTAAGAAGTAGAAACCGGAGCTCTGTACACCCATTACGTTAACGTCTGGGTTTTCGATCAAACGAGGCAAGTCAGCGGAGTCAGTACCATACAGCAGATCACAGTCTCCAGATTCCAAAGCGATAGCTGCAGTGGTAGTATCTGTAATAAAGTTGAAGATCAAGTTTGGAATGTTCACTTCGCCACCGTTCCACTGATCAAATGCTTTCAGGGTAATGCTTGCACCATTTACCCATTCTACAAACTGATAAGCACCAGTACCCATTGGGTTACGGCCAAAGTTCGTGCCGTCTGCTTCACATTTTTCAACATAAGCTTGGCTTACGATTGCAAAGTTCGGGTTGGTCAGAATGTTTACCACGGGACCATAAGCATATTTCAGTTTCAGTACCACATGGGTATCATCCACAACTTCTGCAGAGTCCATCATTTCTGCCAAGTCGGCGTTGGTTGCAAGGCCGATGGCTCTATTCAAAGAGTAAGCAACATCTTCTACCGTCATATCCGAACCGTCATGGAATTTAACGCCTTGTTTAATCTGGAAGGTAACCTGTGTCCCATCTTCGTTGAACTCCCAGCTTTCTGCCAGCATTGGTTCCAATACAGTACGGTCGGTTTGAGATTCTCTTACTAATGTTTCATAAATCTGAGTTGCAACCACACGGAAGTTTGCATCAGAGGAAGCAACACCGCCTGGTTCCAAAGTCGTAGGCTCTACCACACTAACGAAAGTCAGTGTATCTCTGCCGGCCCCTTCTCCATTGGCCACAGTTACTTGACCCATTTTTTCCAATGCGTTTTGCATAACGATATTGGTTACTTCGCCTTCTCCCTCAGAAGTAGTTTCTCCTTCGGTTGTGGTTTCAGTGGTACCTTCCGTCGAGGTTTCGGTGGAATTACCACCGCAGCCGCTGAACAAAAGCAAGCTGCTCATTACGATGCTTAAACCAATTGCCCATTTTCTTTTCATACACTTTCCTCCTTGTCTTCATTGCTCACAACTTTTTCGTTGCATCCGATGGTTAAGCAATCACTCCCTCTTGTCTTAAATTTTTTGCCTCTTATGCGGTTTATTATAAAGTCTACGGTAGCTATAGAGTCAACAACCACTTTTATTCTATTTTGTGCATTCCTCTAAAAAAAAAAGAAAAAAAAGCTTTTTTTATTTGATTTGACAACAATTAGCTATTTACTTAAGTTTTTGTAAAAATCTTGCACAAAAAAATTTAAATTATCAATATTTTTTATAGTTCACTTCGGATACACTAACTCTTTGCTGCGTGCAACAAAAAATAAACTTTTATTCAACTTTTAATATAAAAATTTCATTATAAATTGTTTATTATTTGACAATTTTCCCCTGTTCCACTTTACGAACATCCCTCACTCATGAACGTATTTTAAAAATCATTCGCCTGCAAATTAGGCAAAGTAAACTAACTACGCCAATTTCCTTGTATTCTGCTACTTCTCTTCTTTCGTCCTGGTTTCTTTCTGATGAAATTCTATGTGAAAAAATAAAAAAAAATCCCATGAAAAGGAGTAAAAAAATAACCCCAAATAAGGGGGCTATTTCGGTATTGTCGGGTAGAAACAAAAAAACATGCCTGAAATGCAAAAAAGGAGGTATTTTCCCCCCTTTTTTTACCAAAATAAGGGGATTTTGTCCAGTAAGTCATTCCAAACCGTAATGGCTTCCTTTAAAAATCCCCAGCGAATTGTTATCTCGCAAAAAGTAGGAAGTCCTACCTCATCTCTGCCGCTAACAATTATATAACCCTAATTTACATTTTTTGTCTCTATTCCCATGATATGCATTTGCTTTTTCAACCACTTTCCGCGCAGATAATACACAATAAAAATCAGCGACGTAATCCCCCAACTGATGGGATAACTGATAGCCACCATGTCCATGGAATGATAAAACGGAATCACCGCAAAGATCCACACAATCCGCAGCAGACAAATGCCACAGCAAGTAATCATCATCGGCAAAAAAGCCTCTCCCGTTCCTCGAATGGCGCCGGACATAATTTCAATGCAAACATAACAGCAGTAAAAAGGAGAAAGCAGCAGCAGCATGTGCACCCCAATTTCCAGCACTTCGCTTTCCGTTGTAAACATCCCTATAAGCGGCCGGCCAAACAAATAAAACAGCAGGCTGATGATTCCCGTCGCTGCCATGGACATCGCCAGACAAATCCAAACACTTTTTTTCACCCGATCTATCTTTCCTGCCCCAAAATTTTGGCCCACAAAAGTGGTAATGGCAATCCCAAAGGCACTCATCACCATAAAAAAGAAATTTTCCACTTTCAAATAAGCACTCCAGGCAGCGATGGTATGGGTGCCAAAGGAGTTGATGGTAGCCTGCATGATGATATTTGCAATGGAATACATATCCGATTGCAGCCCAGCTGGCACTCCCACCAATAAAATCCCCTGCAAAATATTGGGGGTAAACCGCAGCTGTTTCAAACTGAGGCTTGGAAAAAAATCCGTGTTTTGCAATGCAATGATCACCAGCACTGCACTGACCACCTGGGAGAGCACTGTGGCAACGGCCACCCCCATCACCCCCAGGTGAAGCCAAACCACCAACACCAAATCCAGCACAATGTTAACCAAACAGGCCACAATCAAAAACAGTAAGGGGCGCTTGTTGTCTCCCACGGCGCGCAGCACAGCAGAACCCACATTATACAAAAAAGACGGAATAGAGCCCAGTAAATAGATCCGTAAATACAGCAGTGTATCGGCAAAAATTTCTTCTGGCGTTGCCGTGATGCGCAGGGCCCAAGGCGCAAACAACAACCCCAAAACCATCATGGCGCCTCCGGCAGTAATGGCCAGCAATACAGACGTATGGACGGCCTTGCCCACATCCTGGAATTTTCCGGCGCCATAATATTGGGAAACCATCACCGTCGATCCCGAAGCAATGCCGGTAAATAAGCTGATCAAAAGCGTAATCAGCACTGCCGCACTGCCGCCCACTGCCGCCAGCGCATCGGCACCCACAAAGCGGCCCACAATCACTGTATCGGCCGTATTATACAGTTGTTGAAAAAACGTGCCAAATAAAATGGGAAAAAAGAAAATCAAAAGCTGTTTCCAAATGATGCCTTGTGTAATGCCATTATCCTGTACTGCCTGTTCCGACATCTCCAATCCCTCCTGACATTCTTTGCTTGTTTTTTTTGGAATATTGGGATTATATCATGTTGGTTAGTGAAATACAATACGAGAAAACCAAACACAACAGACTCTGTCAAAGTGCCGGAAAGCCATTGATTTTATCACCTTTTCTTGGCTTTTTGCCGATGCCTCTCTCCCAAAAAACCTCGGAATAAAAAAAACAGATGAGAAACCGAGGTTTTTCCTGTTTTTTCCCATCAATTTTTCTTTTTGCCCTCCCAAGCACGTTCAGCCGAACAAAAAGCCGTGTTCCTTTTGTCAAGAAACACGGCTTTTTTTATTCTGTTTTTGACTCTTCTTCCCACTGCTCCTCCGGTGGATCTTGTGGCGTACTGTCAGATTTTGTTGTCATTTGATATTGGGTGTGGCGCTCTTTTTGCTTTTTGATCATATCTTTGACAATTTTCTTTTCCTTTCGTTCCATGGCCCTCTCTTGCAGCCATTCTTTTTGTTTGATAAACCGATTGCTTCGCTTTTCTTCTCGGCTTTCTTCTTGGGACGATTCTATTTTCTCTGCTTCTGCTGCCTCTTGCCGATAGAGAGGCATACGAACTGTCACTTTAAATAAATCGCCTTCCACCGCCAATTCCAGCTGGCCGTCTTGCAGCACCGCCAAACTTTTGGCAATGGAAAGGCCCAGGCCGCTGCCTTCTGTCGTTCTGGCGCTGTCGTTACGGACAAACCGCTCTGCCAGATTTTCCACATTCACAGTAATTTCGTCCTGGCTGATGTTACGCATCACCAGCACCCCTTGGCCTTTTTCTTTATAGATATTCAAATACACCCTGGAATGGGGCATGGCATATTTCATCACATTGGACAGCAGATTATCAAAAATCCGCCACATATGGCGCCCGTCTGCTTCAATCATCACCTCGCCCCGGGTGACCACCCGAAACTCCAGCTGTGCCTCCCTGGCCCGTTCTTCAAACTCGGCACAGGCTTGGATGGCCAGTTCTTTTAAATTCAGCTTTGTCTTTTCCACGGCCAAATTGCCGCTGGAAACTTTGCTGGCTTCAATCAAATCTTCAATGAGCTGTTTGAGCCGCTGGCTTTTTTCCTGGATGACGTTAATATACTGCTCTGCCTGGGGGTTGTGTAGTTCTTCTCTTTGCAGCAAACCCACATAAGAAACGATGGATGTCAGCGGCGTTTTCAAATCATGGCTGACATTGGTAATCAGTTCCGTTTTCATCTTTTCTCCGCGGACTGCTTCTGCCACAGCCGTCTTTAACCCATTTTGGATGTTATTGACATCCATGGCAAAGGTGGAAAATGTGCCGGTAATCTGCTTGACATCCATGTTGATATAGTTGCCTTTGGATGCCTGTTTTGCCGTTTTCATAATCTGCGTCAAAGAGTCCAGGTTCCGCTTAAGCACCGCAGCTGAAATCAACACCACCGGCACCAGCAGCACCAGCGTATAAGAAGATAACACACACATCACCGTATACATGAAAAACAGCACCATGGCCATGCCCGTAAAGCTGCGCCCGTTTAAAATTTCCACCAGCTTACGCAAAATGGCAGCAATCAAAGTATTGCGCAAAATCGTATGATTTTTCCATTGTCTGGAAAAGGAACATAGGGCGTCCAGCGCTACCACCACATGGAGCAAAAACAACACACCCAGCGCAACCATCCAGCCGTAAAACCAGATCTGACCAAAATCATCATAGATGATATTGCCCACCATAAAATTGGCCACCACAAACGATCCAGCCACCCAGGCCGACAGGCCAATCAGCCGCAAATCATTATAAAACCGGTCCGTCCAATGCAGGCGCACAGGGCTGCCGCTGTAAGTTTGGCCTGCCACCCGCATCAAATATAAGCTGCTGGAAATCATCAGCAATAATGTCACACAACCGCTGATCAGAAAAACGGCAAACGCATCTTGTTTGCGTCCCGCCTCTTCCTGCATTTCAAAAATATGATCTCCCTTCACCAGCACATTGGGCACTCCGGCATACACCGTATAGCCGCCTTCTGAAACAATGGTGTTGGTATAGTCAATATACACGTCCATTTTATTGGAAAGGAAGTCTCCATTTAAAATGATATATTGACTCAGCTCCAAAATTTCTTCCATAGAGCTGTTGCCGGCCACAATTCTCCCATTTCGGTTTTCAATACAGTATAAAAAATTAGTATAGCTTTCCAGTTCCTTTTTTGCCCGGTTGAAATCATCCAGCTGGTTTTGAATGTACAAGTTCCGATAGCTTTTTAATTTCGTACTAATTAAATCGGCATATTCGTAGTAGTTATTCATCATATCTTCTGGAATGGCATCAGGAGAAATGATGCTGACAGTGTTATCCTCTTCCACAACAGTATTGGAAGTAATGACACCATCTCTTACATTATAATATGCCTTAAACTCATCCAGCAGTTCTTCTTCGTTTACAGCCCCGCCTTCTCGGATATTCCCTTCGCTTTTATAAAGCAAATCCATGCGGATGGCATCATCCAACAGCTGTTCAAACTCATCGGCAAAGCCCATGGTGTTCGTATATTTGGCCGATGTGCCGCCAAGGAAGACATAGCTGTTTTGCATCCCGTCTGTACTCCAAAACAAACCGGCCAAACTGACATAAAACAAAACAGCCGAAAGCAGACAAAGGCCAATCATCATCCATTTGCTGGTTTTAGAAAAGGCCCTAGTTTTTTTCAATTTTGTATCCAATGCCCCACACCACCTTTAAATATCTGGGTTCTTTTGGATTGATTTCAATTTTTTCTCGAATTCGTCTAATATGAACAGAAACGGTGTTTTCCGGCGCAAAAGACAACTCGTTCCATACTTTTTCATAAATCTCATCAATGGAAAATACTTTCCCGGCATTTTCCATCAATAACTGCAAAATGCCATATTCTGTTGCTGTCAGCTTCACTGCCTCACCGCTGACACGAACCACCTTGGCATCCTTGTCCAGCTCCAAATCACCGATTTTAATGACATTGCTTTGCTCCGCCATGCTGCCCAAACTGGTAAAACGGCGCAGCTGAGATTTCACCCTGGCCATCAATTCCAATGGATTAAAGGGCTTTGTGATATAATCATCGGCACCAAAATTCAGGCCCAATATTTTATCCATATCTTCGCTTTTGGCTGAAAGCATAATAATAGGAATATTTCGATTTTCCCGGATTTTGATGGTTGCCTTCAGTCCATCCAGCTTTGGCATCATCACATCCATCAAAATCAGATGTACTTCATTTTCTTCCAATAATTTCAGCGCTTCCATTCCATCATAGGCTTTCAGCACTTGATACCGTTCCTGCCGCAAATAAATCTCAATGGCATCTACAATGGCCTTGTCATCATCGCAAACTAAAATTGTATACATAACACTTCCTCCACCTTTCCTGATGCTATCTTATCAAAGAAGCATTACAAAAAAACAGATGGTTCTCTTACAAAAATCTTACACTTCTTCTGTCCAACAGTATACCATACTTTTTCTTGAAACACAGCTCTTTCAAACAAAAAAGCAGCCCCAAGGACTGCTTTTTTCAAAAAAAGAAGCTGTTGACGGGATTCGGACCCGTGACCTCCGCACTACCAATGCGGTGCTCTACCTACTGAGCTACAACAGCATAAACAATTTTTCTCTTTTGTTTTTGTTGGTTTTGCTCACCAACGAAAATTATTATACCGTGCCTCAAACAAAATGTCAACACTTTTTTTCACTTTTTTTCATTTTTTTCTTTCCCACCGGGTTGCCATCTTCCGGTGCTTTTTCTCCAAAAGATGGCATCTTTCCCGGCTTTCCATCAAATACGCAGCGCCACTTCTTTTCCTTCTTTTTGTGCCTGCACTGCTTCTTTCAGTTTCTTCCATTCCGGCACCATAAACAGCGCCACAATCACAGCCGATCCCACATCGGCCACCGGCCCTGCAACCAGCACCCCGTCCAAACCAAAAAACAGCGGCAAAATCAAAATCATGGGCACCAACAGCAGCAGCTGCCGCAGCATGGACAAAATAGATGCTTTTAACGGCTGGCCCGTAGCCTGAAAATACTGGGTGGAAATAATCTGGAACCCGGCACAGAACACTCCGCCCAAAAAGATGCGCATGGCCTTGACGCCAAAGGTCATAAACTGTACATCCCCGCCGCCAAAAAGCTGCAATACATACTGGGGCGCCAGCTGGCAAACCAGCCACCCCACAATCACCGATAAGGTGCTGGCAATCACCGAAGTACGGTAAATTTGCTGAATTCGTTCAAACTTTCTGGCGCCATAATTAAATCCCACCAGCGCCTGAGAACCAATGGAAATACCGATACAAACCGAAACGAGAATCAAGGCCATTTTCATCACAATCCCCATGGCGCTTAATGCCACATCGCCGCCCACAGCCGACTGATTGCCATAATGCACCAAAGAATTGTTCATCACAATTTGCATCACACAAGAAACCCCCTGGGTGATGCCGGAAGAAAGGCCCAACGTGAAAATAAATTGATATATTTTTCCATCCGGCTTCATGTCTGCTGCTTTCAGCCGCATATGCTTCCCATAACGGAAAAAATATCCCGATAACACCACTGCCGAAATCAGCTGAGAGGTGATGGTGGCCAAAGCTGCCCCTTTCACACCCCAGTGGAGCACAAAAATATAAATGGGATCCAAAATCGTGTTTAACACAGCACCCACCAACACGCCATACATGGATAACCGCGGTTTTCCATCTGTTCTGGCCAGGCTGGATAAGGCAGGCCCAATTAAGCTAAACGGCGTACCAATCAAAATAATGGAGGCATAGTCTGTGGCATAACCAATGGAGCGTTCCGTAGCCCCAAAAAACCATAACAGCGGTTCTAGAAAAAGCAGGGCCAGCAGCGCCAGCAAAATGCCAAAAAATACTGCCAGCATAAACGTGGCATTCAATGCTTTTTGTGCCTCTTCCCTTCTTCCTTCTCCCAGCCGAATGGCAGCATAAGCACTGCCGCCAGAACCAAGCATGGTTCCAAAGGCCATCAAAATGGTAATAATGGGAAAGGTCACGGTGGTGGCGGCATTGCCCAAATATCCCACCCCCTGGCCAATGAAAATCTGATCCACCACATTATAGATGGCATTGACCAGCACAGCTAAAATGGCCGGCACAGAAAACTCCAGCAGCAAACTGCCCACCGGTTTCGTTCCCAGTGGATTTTCCTGCACCAAATTGGTTGTTTCACTCATGTTTGCTTCCTCCCCTTTCTTGTGGCTGCTTTTTTTTGGTCCGAAAGATACTGTTTGAGGGCAGCAGCATAAGTATGGCTGACTTTTTTTGCCATTTCCAGTTCTTCTTCCTGGCAAAGATGCGCCAGCATATCGCAAAGCCCATCGCGCACCTTGCTGCATTTTTCCACCAAAGGCACGGCCTTGTCCGTCAAAAACAAATGATAGCTGCGCCTGTCTTTTTCGTCCACTTCACAGCGCAAAAACCCCTCCTGAATCAGCCGCTTGAGCGCCTTTGTCACCGTGGCCCGATCAAAACAGCCCATTCTTGCCAGCTCCTGAGGACAAATACCGGGATACTTTTGAATATACATCAAAAAAACCAGCTGTCCCGTTCCCACCGGCTCTCCTGCCAAGGCATCGTCATAATAGCGGCGGATCATACGGTATAACACCGATGTTTCCATAAAAAACTGTAACAGTATGTTCACCCCCCTATTAGTTGACTACTCAACTAATTAAGAAGTGTATCGAAAAACTGTCTGCTTTGCAAGACGGATTTTTGTTCAAAATTCCTAGCATATCAGCCGAGAAAAATGCCCAAACTGACAAAAAAACTGGTTCATTGGCAAGAGTTTGCACAAAAAACCAGTTTTGTGTTTCAATTCTTTCTCTATTTAGAAATTTCTTCTGCTTGTGCCACCGGCGTTTCCACAATCCAGAAAGCACTGTCGGTGACCGGGCTTGGTTTTGCTTCTTCCAAAATGGTTTCTAGGGGCCAGCGCCGCTCCATGTTTTCTTCGTGGTTGGAGTCAGCCACAAACACTGTATCGGCATCATCGATATTGCAAAGCAAAATAAAATGGCCGCTGCCAGTGAAATGACCTTCTCCCATGAGGGCAACAACCACCTGATGGTTGCGCAGGGCCTCTTTGACTTCTTCCCCGCTTTGAGCCGTATGATTGGAAAACCCAAAGGCAGAAAGCCCCTCGCCAATCAAAGTATGAAAACTGCCGCTGCCCACGCTGCAATAGCCGTTTTCATAGGCCCAGTCGGCCATTTCTTTGGGGGTGACGGCTTCCTCAGAAAGTGAAGAAACCACCATGGCAAGCACCGTTGGTCCACAGCCAGTATCAGCAATCAAATCCACCGGACCATAAGTTTGGCTGCCCCAAGGCTCATCCTTTTGATTATAATAGCAAAGCCAGTCTGGCTTTTCGGCCGTAGGCGCCATTTTTTCTGCCACATAAGTTTCTGCCTGCTTGAACAAGGGAAACTGGTGCTCTAATTCCTTATGAAGTATCGGCGCCACCGTCACCAAAGCACAAAGGCCCATACAGCAAAAAAGCCGCAGCAATGCCTTTCCTTTTCGTTTCCATAGCCAGCGCCGGTATCCTGGCGTCTCTTTTGGATGCTTCCCTCTGGAACAAAGAATCCAGACCTGCACAAAAGCCACAAACAAGCATAGGAGCCAAAGCCCCTGCTGGAGATACGTCCCCATGTCCACTCCCCCTTTTTCTTTAGTATAACAGCCAAAAAGAAACTTTCTTTTTCAAAAACCTGTCAAAAAACAAAAGAAAATCACTGCTGCCCAAATCGCGCCTAGAAAAAAAAGCCGGAATCCTGAAAAAAAGGATTCCGGCTCAACTCTAATCATCAAAGCTGCTTTCTTCCATAGGACGTCTGCATCTTTTCCCAAAAAAAAAGCAAACAAAACCAAGCAGATGGGTTTTTCTTGGGAAAGCGCCATAAAAAAGAGCGTCTTCGGGCAGTTTTGGTTCATTTTGTCTGTGTTCCCTGTTTTAATGTACTGATGCGGATTTGTTCGGCAGTGGCGCCCGTTTTGCGTTTGACGATGTCTTCAATTTGCGCCAGCTGCTGTTCTGTCAATTCTGTGGCCGAAACCACCACATCCACCGTTTCCTCATCCATCCGCACATAAGCTTCGGCAAAGCCTTTGGCTTCAATCATGGCCTCGGCAGCCGTTTCTTTTTCAATGCGTTCTTGGATACTGAGCATATTTTTGGCGGCTTCTTCCTTTTGGGTGTCGCTTAAATTTTGGTTATTCATCATTTCCGAAAGCATATCCTTTTGTTTGGCCCTCGATTGTTCCCGGTCCAGCTTTGCCTGCACAAAATAGGTGGTGGGATCGGCTTCGGCGCTGACCAAAACGGCCGCCCCCGTATCATCATTTTCATCGGTGTAAATTTCTGCCGTCAGCGGATCCATGGCCACCGCTGTGCCTGTAGCTTCTTCTGGCAGCGTGGCATAGGTGCCGTCTTCTTCCGGCACCATGGCCAAGTCTTCTTCCAGCAAATTGGTATCGGTCAAAGATGCCGTCTGCGTGGACTGTGCCGAAAAATTCAAATACCCGGCTGCCGCAATCAGCGCCACCAGCGTCGTAACAATGATCTGATTTTTTCTCATGGCAAACATAGATGTACCTCCTTGAATATGGTTATTGTGCCGTTTCCATAGGGAAAACGGCAATTTTATGTGCCGGCACGCCCAACAGCGCCTGAGCGCCTGCAATCAATGCCTGCTGTACTCTGGCATCGCTTCCGCCCTGGGCCACAATCAGCACCCCTTCCACCTGGGGTGCCTTTTGCTGCACCACCAAAGGCTCCTGACGGCCGCTGCCCGTTTCCATCAAAACCGTTTGCGTTGTTTTTTCCATATCCTCCCCTCTGGTCTGGCTGCTTTCTTCTTCTGCCACCACCAGCTCCCCGTCCGTTTGAAAATAAACCATCACCTCCACCCGTCCTGCTCCGGCCACCTGGCTAAAGACGGCCTCCAGCCGCTCTTCTAAGGCCTGCTCCTGCCCCGTTTGCGCCATCACCGTCACAGTTTCCTCCTCTGTGTTTTCTGCAGAAGAGTCCGTCTTTCCAAAAATACCGTTGGCCATAAACAAAAAGATGCCCACACAAAATAGGATGACCACTCGTTCCTTTTGATTGGCTCCCTGCTCCTTCCACCAAGACACCCAGCCCTTTTTTTTCATGGTCTTTCGCCTCCTTCGTTTCTTAAGACCACCTGCGTTGGCGTAAGACCAAGCATTTGGGCTGCTTGCTGCTGTTGCTTTGTGGTAAGCCCTTCTCCTGCCAGCCAAACTTTTTCCATGGTCTGCTTCTGTTCTCCCTGCCAGGAAAATGCCACATCTTCTGCACCCGTTTCTTCCTGCACCCAGTCTTTCAAGTTTTCTTCATAGATGGTTTCCCACAGTGCATCCTCCTGTACAGTCACCTCCCCTTCCCAAGCCGTCTCTTCTAAAAAAGCATCCAACGCCTCCTCCACCGCCTGCCCATCGACTCCCATCAAGGCCATCAGCGGCGATGCAATCGTAACAATCATTCCCAGCCCAAACAGCAGCTGCACCTGTTTTTCAAACCCTTTTGGCAGCACCCACTGCGCCAGTGTCTGTAACAGCAGAAACGATATTACGGTTTTACTATATGCGCCAAGCCACTCCATCATGCCTTTGCCCTCCTAAGAAAACACCGTCAAAAGCAGCAGCGAGCCAAATAAAAAGCAGACACAGCAAACTGCCAGCGTTCCCAGCAGCAGCACCGCAAAATCTCCGGCGCCCTGGAGGGCGCCAATGAATTTTGGCTCTGCCACCGGCTCCAGCAGCGCTGCCGCCCCTTTGAAAAAAAGACAATAAAATGCCGTCTGTATCATGGGCGCTGCCACCACCACCCCCACAGCCAAAAAAGCTGCCACAGCCGTCCATCCCCGCAGTAAATCGGTCAGCGTCTTTGCTGCCTCCACCGAGGAAGATAAAATTTCTCCCACCACCGGCACAGCTTCCACCGCCAGCTTAGCCGATTTGCCAACAATGGTGCCGGCAGCGGCCGTGGTCAGTTTTTGCAGTGACAAAATACCCATAAAAAAGAACGCCAAGCCTTTTAATCCCCATCCGGCCGCTTCTTTGAGCAGCCCAGAAAGGCTGTTAAAGACTTTGCGCGGCGAAAGATGATTGATCATGGTGACGGCGGCGCCAAAGGAAATCAGCGGCAGCAGCACATGGGTGACAGCTTTTGTCACAAATAACGCCCCGCCCATCACAAAGGGCACCATGGCAGCCGTCTGCACAGCCTGTCCGCTCATGGTCATCAGTGTCACATACACCGGCAGCATCTGTGTCAACAGTTCCGAAAGGCGGTTGGCCGCATCCATCACCACATGGACAGCAGAAAAAAACACCGTCATCACCAGCACCGTCATGGTCATAACACAGAGAAAACCGCCTGTTTTTAAGCTGTTTTCATCGGCCATCTGCCACAAAAGCCCACCAAAAAGCGCCAACAAAATCACTTCCTTCAGCCCCGCCATCTGGCCCCAAACACCGCCTCGCACCATCACCTCCTTGGCTGCCTGTCCCAAAGAAAACGATCCTTCTGCCATTTCTTCCATCCATTGATGGATGGATACTTCGTTTTCCTCCAAAAGCCGGTCCACACCTTCTGTGGGCAGCTGTTGTGCAGCTGTTTCCACATCCCATATTTCTCCGGCATACACCTTCGGCGCAAAAAGCACTGCCATGGCACAAAAGAAAACAGTCATCACCAATACCCGCACCTGCTCACATCCTTTCTTACAGCAATTCTTCCACCATCTGCATCACCGCCAGCAGCACCGGGATGGAGGAAGCAGCAATAAGCAGCCGCGCCGCCAAATCCACCTGAGAGGCAATGCCCTTTTCTCCTGCCTCCTCGCAAACATCCATGGCAAACCTGGCCAAGTAGGTAATGGCCATCACCCGTACAATCACCTGAATGTATTGACCAGAAAGAGAAGCTTTGGTCGCCATCGTCTCCAGTGCATAAAAAATTTTTGCCGCCGTCTGCGCCGCCGCAAACAACAGCAAAAGGGCCGTCATGAGGCTGACGCAAAGGCCAATAGATGGGCTTTCCTTTTTGACGGTCACTGCCAAAAACGTACCAACCAAAGCCAGTATCGCAAGCTGCATAAAGTCCATTGGGCCGCACCTGCCATTTCCTGTTTCTACCGTTTATAAATGAAATAACGTCTGCACCGTTTCAAACAAACGGCTGATGTACTGGACCACCCAGTAGAGCACCACCACCAGCCCTGCAAGCGTGGTCATCATTGCCTGTTCCTCCCGTCCGGCCCGCACCAGCACCTGGTTGAGCACGGCAATGAGGATGCCGGCTGCTGCAATTTGGAACACAATGTCAATTTCCATGCCGTTCCCCCCTTAAAACAGCACCACCAACACCATCAGCGCCCCAATGGTGCCCATGGTGCGGTAGAGTTTTTGGTCCTTTCTGTTTTTTTCCTTTTGCAGACGGATGGTTTCTTCCAGCTGCTCGGCCACCCATGCAGCCTGCCTGGCCTGCTGCCAGTGAGAGGAATAGCCCAAGGTGCGCCCAAAAGAAAGCAGCAAAGACCAGTCGCTGCCATCCAGATACAGCAGCCCTTCGCTTTTTTGGAGCGCTTCTTCCCAAATTTCCTGCACCGTCTGCGCCTGTCTCTTAGCGCAAAGCATACCGGCCGTTTCCATCAGACAGGCTGCACCGCCATTTAAGCAGGCAGCCGCCTCCAAAAACATCGTTTCATAATCCATGCCGCCAATTTCCATCTGTCCTTTTAACAGCGTAAAGCCTTTTTTAAGCTCCTCCAGCGCTTCTGCCCGCTTTTGTCCTTCTTCAGCCATTACCTGCCCCAAAAAATAGCCGCTGCACACCACCAGCACTGCTCCAAGCAAACGCATCAATGCAACAGCGCCTCCTTTTTTTTGACTCCTCTTCCCGTTCCATCGGTGATGGTGCGCAGTTTTCCCACAGCCTCCGGCTCCAAAAAAATGAGCCGGTCAAACATTTGTTTTTCCAGCGCTTCTTTCCAGCCGCTTCTTCGCTGCAAATCGGCAAAACAAGCGCCATGGCACGTGGCAATGACGTTCACACCGCAAAGAGAAGCCTCCAAAACGGCTTTTAAATCTGCCTCTCCGCCCAGCTCGTCCACAGCAATCACCTCCGGCGCCATGCTCCGTAACAGCATCAAAATGCCTTCTTGTTTGGGGCATCCATCTAAAATGTCTGTGTTTTCTCCGCAGTCGTTTCCCACTTCGCCGCCAAAACAGGCGGCCACTTCGCTTCTTTCATCCACCAATCCCACACAAAAACCGGCATTGCTGATTAACCGCACCAAATCGCGCAGCAGCGTCGTCTTGCCGCATCCTGGCGGTGATACAATCAGCGTATTGTTCACCCGTCCTTCTTCTGCCACATAGGGAAAAACTGCTTCTGCACAGCCCTTGACTTCCTTGGCGCAGCGGATGTTTAACCCTGTAATCTGCCGCAGCTCCATCACCTTGCCGTCTTGCACCAGCACATGGCCGCACAGCCCCACCCGGTGCCCGCCGGCAATGGTGAAATATCCCCGCCGCATCTCTTCTTGAAAGGCAAAGCGGCTGTACCCCGCCAGCACCTCCACTGTGGAGAGAATATCCCGCCGGTCTGGATAAAACACATGGCTGTTGACCTCTTTTAATACACCGCTTGCGGTGACAAAATACGTTTGTCCGTCTTTTTTCAGGCAAAGCGGCCTTCCCTGGCGAATCCTGATTTCTTGGAGAGAAAGGAAGGTTTTTTCCTCTATTTTTTCGCACACTTCTTTGATTTTTCCGCCCAGCACTGCCGTCACTTCTGTTTTTTTGCTCACGTTTCTTTTGCGCCTCCTTTCTTGTTTTAGCCTATGCCTTTTGGGAAAAAATATGCCAAATTCATTGACAAGAAAGGAAAAAGGGTATACAATCTATTTCAAAGTTTAACACTTTAAAGTGCAACAGGGGAGGTTTGTTCTATGATCTTAGTGATGAAGCCAACGGCAACAGAAGAAAATATACAGTCCGTCATCCAAAACGTAAAACAATGCGGTCTGGACGCCCATCTTTCCCGCGGGCAGGATATTACCATCATTGGTGTGGTGGGCAACAAACATATTTTTCTGGAACAAAATCCAGAATTGATGGAAGGCGTGGAAAAAATTGTCCATGTCAGCGAAAGCTATAAACTGGCCAACATCCAGTTCCATCCTGCGCCCAGCGTCATCGACGTGGACGGCGTCAAAATCGGCGGTGACAATTTTGTCATCATGGCCGGCCCCTGCGCCATTGAAAACGAGGCGCTGATGATGGAAATGGCCGATGTGGTAAAACAAAGCGGGGCTCAAATCCTGCGAGGCGGCGCTTATAAACCAAGAACGTCGCCATACTCCTTCCAGGGATTGGAAGAAGAAGGGCTGCACTACCTGGCCGAAGCAAAAAAACGCACCGGCCTTTGCACCATCAGCGAAGTCACCAGCATCGCTGCCATCCAGGCTGCCAAAGGCGTCATCGATATCATCCAAATTGGCGCCCGCAATATGCAAAACTTTGAACTTCTCAAAGCCGCCGGCAAAAGCGGCATTCCCGTTTTATTAAAACGGGGCATGAGCGCCACCATCGACGAATGGCTCAATGCCGCCGAATATATCATGGCCGAGGGCAACGAAAACGTCATTTTGTGTGAACGCGGCATCCGCACCTATGAAACCAGCACCAGAAACACCCTTGACCTGAGCGCCGTTTGTGTTTTAAAATCAAAGACACACCTGCCGGTGATTGTGGATCCAAGCCACGCCACCGGGGTGCGCAATTTTGTGGGGCCATTGGCCAAGGCAGCCGTTGCCTGCGGGGCAGACGGGCTGATGATCGAAGTGCATCCCAACCCATCCAAAGCCCTCTCCGATGGGCCGCAGTCTTTAGATCCCCCTGCATTTTTTGCTCTTTGTGAAGAATTGAAACCTTATATTGCACTTGCTGGAAGGAAGTTTATTCATGTTTGAAAAAGTAGGCATCATCGGCCTGGGGCTCATTGGCGGCTCCCTGGCCAAAGCACTGAAACAGCGGCTGCACACCAAAACCATCGTCGCCGTCAACCGCAGCATTGACACCCTCATGGCTGCCTATGGCGAAGGTGTCATCGACCATTACTCCACCGACGTCACAGAACAGTTTTTGGGCTGCGATGTGGTGTTTCTCTGCACACCGGTGGATAAAATTGCAGGCTATGCCAAAAAACTGACTCGTTTTGTGGATGCACACTGCATCGTCTCCGATGTGGGCAGCACCAAAGACCATATTTACCAGCAGTTAAAATCCTTTTCCCACCAATTTCATTATATTGGCGGCCATCCCATGACCGGCTCGGAAAAATTTCGTTATAACGCATCGAAGGCTCATTTGTTTGAAAATGCCTATTATATCCTGACACCGGAGGAAACGGTGCCAAAAGAAAAAGTGGATGCATTTCAAGCAGGCATTGCAGCCCTGGGCGCCATCCCCATTGTGGTTTCGCCCCAAAAGCATGACTATGTGGTGGCTTCCATCAGCCATGTGCCCCATATCATCGCTTCGGCCCTTTGCCAAAGCGTGCAGGAGCAGGATACGCCGGAGCATTTGATGCAGCTTTTGGCCTCCGGCGGATTTAAGGACATCACCCGCATTGCATCCTCCAGCCCGGAAATGTGGAGCAGCATCTGCATGGAAAATAAGGGGCCGATTCTGGATTCCTTAACCCATCTGGAAAACGTAATCCATAAAGCCAAAGCAGCCATTGCCGCCCAGGACCAGCAAGCCGTCTTTGACTATTTTTCCAGCGCCCGGGACTATCGCTCCACCTTCTCCACCGCAACGCCCGGCGCCTTTGTCAAGCGCTATGACATCAGCGTAGATGTGGAAGATAAACCCGGCTCCATTGCCATCATTGCCGTGCTGTTTTCCAGCAACAACATCAACATCAAAAATATGAGCATCGTCAACAGCCGGGAACATGAATGCGGCGTCATCCAGTTTTCCTTTGAAAGTAAAGAAGAACGGCAAAAAAGTGTTGACCTGCTCCGTTCCATGAACTACGAAGTCCATATGAAAAATTAAGAAGGTAGCTTATGAATCAAACCATTTATCCAAAACAAGCCCTCCGCTGCACTATGACTGTGCCGGGGGATAAATCCATCAGCCACCGAGCCGTGATGCTGGGTGCTCTCTGCGAGGGCACCTGCCGCATCAGCGGCTTTTTAAACGGAGAAGACTGTCTGTCCACCATCGGCTGTTTTCAAGCCATGGGCATCGACATTACCGTGGAAGGTACTTCGGTCACCGTCCACGGCAAAGGACTCCACGGCCTGACGGCCCCCACCTCGCCCCTGCAAGTGGGTAATAGCGGCACCACCACCCGGCTGATCAGCGGCATCTTAAGCGGCCAACCCTTTTCGTCCACCCTCATCGGCGACGACTCCTTAAATAGCCGCCCCATGAACCGCATTGCCACCCCCCTTTCTTCCATGGGGGCAACCTTTTCGGGGACAGAAAAAAATGGGAAGCTCTATGCCCCCTTTACCATCACCGGCGGCGCCCTAACGGGCATCACCTATCCTCTGCCCGTTTCCAGTGCCCAGGTGAAAAGCGCCGTTCTTTTGGCCGGCCTCTATGCCCAAGGAGAAACGACGGTCATCGAGCCGGAACCCACCCGGGACCATACGGAGCGGATGCTGCGCTTTTTGGGCGCTGACATCAAAACCGAGGGCAACGCCATCACCGTCACCGGCAAAAAACCTTTGCAGGCCAAAGATATTTCGGTGCCAGGCGATATTTCCTCGGCTGCCTATTTTCTCTGCGCCGCTGCCATTTGTCCCGGCAGTACTGTGACTGTAAAAAATGTGGGCGTCAATCCCACCCGCACCGGCCTGCTGGATGCCTTAAACGCCATGGGCGCATCCATCACCTTGGAACAGGAAACCGACCTTTGCGCAGAACCGGTGGCCGATATCACCTGCACCTATACGCCCACACTTCATGGCATCACCATTGGCGGCGCAGCCATCCCCACCCTCATCGACGAAATTCCCATCCTGGCTGTGGTGGCCGCCTTTGCCCAAGGCGATACCATCATCCAAGACGCCGCCGAACTGAAAGTCAAAGAAACCAACCGCATCCAAACCATGGTGGAAGAACTGCAAAAACTGGGCGTTGACATCGAAGAAACGGACGACGGCATGGTGATCCATGGCGGCCGTCCCCTCCATGGCGCCACGGTGCAAAGCCATTTGGACCACCGGGTTGCCATGAGTTTGGCCGTGGCCGCTTTGCAGGCTGCGGGAGAAACCATCATCCAAGATGCCCAGTGTGTCGATATTTCTTTTCCCGGTTTTTTTGCTCTATTAGAAAGGATGTAATCCATGAACGTGGTACTTTTTGGCGACAGCCTCACCTTTGGCTATGGCGTTTGGCCCAAAGATAATCTGGAAAGCTTGTTAAAAGCAGCCTGCCCTGCCTGGAACATCATCAACAGCGGCGTAAACGGCGACACCACCCGGGAGGCGGCAGAACGGTTTTCTGCCGATGTCTTGTCCCATCAGCCGGACCTGGTGACATTTTTGTTTGGCAGCAACGACTCTGCCATGGGCGAAGGCCCCTACCGCACCTTAATAGAATTTCAGCAGAATTATCAAACCATGCTGGAAACATTGAAACAGCAATGCCCCCAGTGCCAAATTCTGCTCATTACACCGCCGCCGGTGGATGAAACGGTGTTTATGCCCTGGAATTATAACGACAGGATTGTGCCCTATGTGGAAGCCTGCCGCACCTTGGCCAAAAAACACCAGACTTTGCTGGCCGATTTCCATGCGGCCTTATGCCATTTGGCCGGAAAGGGCTTGCAGCAGCTGGAAATTTATGTCCAGGAAGATGGCTGTCATCTCAGCGAAAGCGGCTATCTGGTGCTTCGAGACTGTATTTTGGATGCACTGAAAAAAGGCGGCATCCTGCCTCGATAATCCTCTGCCTGCTGCCCTCCGGCCAAGGGACAAGCAGGCTTTGTTTGTTGGCAGGGCTTACTGCATAAACAAGTCCCTGTTTTTTGTTGCCAGCTGCAATGAAAAAAAGCGAAAAAAAAGAGAAAAAAATTGACATTTCTGCTTTTCAGTGATAAAGTGTTACTAAACCGATGAGAAAGTGTAAGTAACTTCAGGGATGCTTTCCAGAGAGCTGCCGATGGTGAAAATGCAGTATGACAAAACTGAAGCGAATGGGCTTTTGAGGGTGCGCTGAATCCAATAGTAAGCAAACCGGAGAGACTCCTCCGTTATCAAAGAAAGATATGTTCGTATCGATGAGAGGATACAGGCAGACTGTATCAAGCCGGGTGGCACCGCAGGAGTGAAGGAATAGAAAAGCTCTTGTCCCTGCAAAAACATTGCAGAGACAAGAGCTTTTTTTACGTCTTTGCAGCTTTTTAAACTACTGTTTTCCATTAGTTCGATAAAGAAAGAGAGCGTGAAAAAAAATGAGAAAAACGAGAGCCAATGCCGCCATTTTGGGCGTCGCTTTTGTATGGTTTACCACACATTTTGGCGGCGGATTTGCTTCCGGTGCGCAAATTTACAGCTATTTTGTCCGCTATGGCGCATGGTGTCTGGTAATGCCGGTGCTGGCCATGCTGTATAACATGGTGTTTTTTGCCTATAGCCTGCACTTTGCAAGAAAACATCAAGTCTATGATTACCGGACCTATAACAATGCCTTTTATGGCCGGTTTGCGCCTGTTTTTTCCAATTTATTTGAGGTGCTCTATCTTTGTGTGATGTGTGTGGCGCCGGCTGTCGCCTTTGCCACCGGCGGGGCCACATTAAGCCAGCTGACAGGGCTTCCCTACCTGCTTTGCACCTTCTTGATTGGCATTTTCATCTTTGTGGTGGCCATTTTTGGCACAGATCTGGTGCGCAAAGTGGCTTCTGTGTTATCCATATGCATCATCGCCGGATTGATTGTGGTTTATGTGCCAAACATCGTTTCCAACTTCTCTGCCATGACCGATGCTGTCCATCAAATGCCCATGACAACGGCCACTTTGCCTGCTGCCCTCTATTCTGCCTTCCTCTATGGCACCTTTCAGCTTTCCAACATTGCCGTCTTTGTGCAGCACGCACGGCCCTTTGTCACACCCAAAGACGCCGTCAAAAGCATGGCCCTTGGCTGCCTGCTCAACGCCTTGATTATGGTGATGGTGGTGATGGGGCTTTTGACCGTCTATACCAACCCCGATGCCGCCAGCCAAAGCGTGCCCACGTTGTTTATGGTGCAGCATGGCGTAGGTGTTTCGTTCTTGACGCCGCTGATTTCTCTGCTGATTATTTTGGGCGCCGTGTCCACCGCCGTCAATATGGTGGCTGCCATGGTTAAACGCATTTGTAAAAAGACACAAACAGAAACTGCCTTTGGCGCCAGCAATACCTTCCGCACCACAAAAAAAGAAATTGTCACCGCCTTTTTCTGCTGTGTCATTGATTTTGCCATTGCCCAGTTTGGCCTTTTGACGCTGATTCAAAAAGCCTATAGCGGCCTGGCCTATCTGGCCATCCCAGTGATTTTAATCCCCTACTTGATCCATATGGCCGCCACAAAACTGGATACCAAGCAAAAGGCATAACTGCCCTTGCCATATCCGGCGCCGTCATGATAAAATAAAGCATCACTTTGTTTCACATCCAATTCGATGGGAGTTTTTTCAATGACGAAAATTTTGTTTGTCTGCCATGGAAACATCTGCCGCAGCACCATGGCTGAATTTGTACTCAAGAACCTGGCGGCCAAAGCCGGGCACAGCGGCCAATTGGAAATTGCCTCTGCCGCCACCAGCCGGGAAGAAATCGGCAACGACACCCACCCCGGCACCAAACGAAAATTGGACGAAATGCACATTCCCTACACCAAACGCAGGGCACGCCAAATGACCAAGGCCGATTATGCCCACTATGATTTGCTGTTGGGCATGGACAGTGCCAATATTTCCAATATGCGGCGCATTTGCGGCGGCGATCCCGATGGAAAAATCCATCGGCTGCTGGATGGCACCCCTCATCCCAGAGACATTGCCGATCCCTGGTATACGGGAAATTTTGACGAAACCTATACGGATGTGCTGGAAGGCTGCATCGCTTTGCTGGACCGTCTCTATTCACAAAAACTGCTGTTTTGATGGCGCAGCTTCGTCTGAAAACAAAGAAGGCCGAAATCCTGGAACCAAAAGGATTTCGGCCTTCTTATTTTTTATATAAGGATGTATTCTTTTCAATCCTGTATTGCAAGTTCCAGGAAGAGATCAGAAAAAGCCATGTTTTCCCCTTCAAAACTGCTTTATGAAACAGTGGTTTTTTTCGCGGCCTTCTCTTTTCCGCCAAAGGCTATTTTCTTTGATGGAACATCACACCAGTCATCCCAACCAGCAAAAAGGAGAGAAAGCATCCCGTCCCCACAGTAACAGCTGCTTCCATGGATAGGCCACTGCAAAAGCTTGGAAACCAAGAAATCCATATACCATAAAGCAGCACAGAAATCATCCCCAGAAGAATCCATATTCCAAGCTTCTTCATTGCCATCGCCTTCCCTTTTGCCTGATACCTCAATAATCCTCGTCAAACATTTTATAATACGTCCATTGGCTGAGCCGGCGGACCATTTCCTCTTCATCCTCTGTCAATGTTTCTGTGTAAGTGCCATCAGCCCGCATACAAATCCCTGTAGTCACCACCGGCAGCACCTGCCGCACTTCGTTATCATAGGCAATCAGCGGCGAAATTTCTCCAAGCCCCAATAAATCCAGCACAGCTGCACCCAAAAAATTGCTGCTGATGAGACTGCCGTCAGAAAGCCCCATCTCTTCTGCCCTGCTGCAAATATCCATCTGCGCCTGAGCCGCATCATTTTGCCAGATCAAATAGGGCGTTTCATAAACACCCATCATCTCTTCCATGGTGCCGTTGGCATCGATGTCATAGTCCAGCAGGTCAAAAAACGCCATACCGTTGGAAAAGCCTGGCAGATGGTCCCCAAAATAAACAACCACCACCGGCTCTTCGCTTTCTTTGAGTGTTTCTGTCAGTCTTCCCAGCTGGGCATCGGCATCAATGATGCCCATAAAATAACTGTTTAACAGCGTTTCCTCTTTTTCTGTCAGCGTAACGTCAGTGTCAAAGGTCTGTTCCACTTCATTATATTTTTCATCATAAGGACCATGGTTTTGGATGGTAACACAGAAGGTAAATAAGGGATTGTCTTCGTTTTCCACCTGGTTTTCCCATTCCTCTAAAATACAGTCCATGGCATATTGGTCGGCAATATAGCCGCCCCGGTATTTCTCCTCTCCCTGAAAGCTTTCCAGATGGATGAAGGAATCAAAGCCCAGCGCCGGATACACATTGGCCCGGTTATAAAACCAGGAATAGCCGGGATGTACCGCCAGCGTATCATAGCCCAACGCCTTTAACCGCCAGGCAATGGCATCTTTGTTGCTGCGGATGAGGCTATAAGAATTGGAAGATCCTTCAATAAACCGGGTGGAAAGGCCCGTCAAAACATCAAATTCCGTATCGCTGGTGCCGCCGCCAAAATTGGGCACCACAATATGGCCGCTGACAGCCTGGCCCGATTGCTGCAGCTCTTTCCAGCAGGCCAAAGGATCCCGATAAGCAGAAAAATCCAAATGTTCGTTTTCTGACAAGTCAGAAAAAGCTTCGCCCATAATCATAATGATATGCGGCGTCTGCTGGGCCTCCACCGTCGTTTCTGCTTCCTCCCAAGAGGCCACTTCTGTTTTGCTGTATCCTTCCGGCTGCTGCACCTGCATGGAATAGAAACTGTGACAAAAGCTATAGACTGCCCCTTTGGAATCAAACTGGTTCACCTGGAAATAGATATTGCCTTCCACGGGAAATTTGTCATACAGCGTCTGATCGGCATAGACCGTGCTGCCCAGCACAGCGCCCACTGCTATCGTTGCAAAAATACCCAAAAGGCGCCATTTTTTGTCCATTTTGCAAGGTCCAAAAAAAATGGCAGATAAAACAATCAGCAAAAAAAGGCCAAATAAAATGGCAAAATACAACGCCAAAACTTGCGGTGTAAAATGCTCAGAAATCCCGATCAGTTCCTTGGCCAGCACCATATCCCCCGGCACCAGCGGATCTTGCAGCAGGCGGATTTTTTCTGCATTGACCACCGCCAGCAGGGCAAAAACCGTTCCGCCCAGCATCACCGATAGAACAGCCTTGTCTGTGATGAAAAATAACAGGAGCACCAGCAGTATTATAGGCAGCAGATTCAATAACAATAATAGAGGATTGTGCCGTCCAAAATAGACAAAAGACGGCGACGTCCAAAGACTGACAAACATCACACCGCCCAATATCACAAGCACGCCAATTGCAAGGCAAAGCCATTGCCAGCGTGTTGAAAGTTGTTTTTGTCGATGTAAAAACCACATCCGCAAATCTTTCATGTTCGTTTGTTCTCCTTTCATTTCTTGTTTTATGTTACCTTTTTGTTGGAAAGATGTAAAGTTTTTTCTCGGGTTTCGTGACTTTTCTAAGGCTTTCGAAAAAAAACATCTCTGATTTGTGCTATTTGTCTTTTCTAACTGAATTTATCACAAAAAGACCGCAAAGATAAACAATTTTTCCTATTCTTTTTGTTACAATAGCACCGTTATCCTTTTGTTTTTTTCCAAATTTTGTTATTTTCTAGACATTTTCTTTTCCTGTTTGCAAAACATTAGGATAAAATTAAGAATTCAGGGAGAAAAAAAGATTGTTTGGTTCCTATATTTTGTGATATAATTTGTCGGAAACGTAAAAAAATAGCAGTTGAAAAGAAAGGAACGATCCTGATGGCAACGTCTTCACCCCACCGGCGTAAACCTTCTGGCGCTTCCAAGGCAAAAAGACGGTTGCGAAGGCGCTTTTTTTGTATTGTTTTTTCTGTTGTTTGCCTCTATAGCGTCGCTGCTTTTGCCGGCGTTCTCTTTTATGGCATCAATCGGGACCCTGCCCAAAGCACAACGCCAAAGCCTTCCGAGGGGCTGCGCCCAGTGACAGAAGTAACACCAGAACAAGAAGAAGAAGACCAGGCATTTACCAACGTGGCTGTGCTGGGCTGTGACGACAGCGGAAACCTCTGTGATGTCAACTTTGTGGCCTGTTTCAACCATGAAACATACAAAATTGATATCATTTCTGTTCCGCGGGACAGTCAGGTGGTCATGACGGATGAAATGCTTTCTGATATGCGTGCCCGAGGCCGGGAAAACTACATTCCTTATAAAAAAGGTGTGGAAGGGCTTTGCAAGCTGACAGAAATCCATTCCTATGCCGGCGATGGCGCCCGCTGCCAATATTCTGTGGCTATGCTGGAAGAAATTTTGGGCATCGATATCGACTATTATGTAAAGTTTACGCCAAAAACGTTCCGCTATGTGGTGGATGCCATTGGCGGCGTGGATTTTTATGTGCCCATGGATATGTATTGGGATATGCGGGACCACAACGGGCCTTTGATTAACTTAAAAGAAGGCATGCAGCATTTGGACGGCGAAAAGGCTGAGCAACTGGTGCGGTTTCGTCACGACTATGCCACCCAGGATATTCAGCGCATTGAAGTGCAGCACGATTTTATGATGGCTGTGGCCGAAAAAGTACTTTCCACCGAAACAATTTTGAATAATCTGCCGTCTTTAACAAAGACGATGCTTTCCTATCTGGAAACAAACATCACCGTGATGGATGCATTGGGTTACATCAAGTATCTAGAACACATCGACACCAGCGACATTGAGATGCATACCCTCACAGGAGAAACCGGCAACTATGTCATCTTGGATGAAGAAGCCACAAAGGAAATTGTAGACAGTGTCTTCCGCCCCGCAGCCCAAACTGCACCGGCAAACTCCAGCACTGACAGTACTTCTTCCGAAGAGCGCTCTGCGACAGAGCAATAACCTGCGTTTTACTTTACTGTGTCAAAAGGGAGATTTTTCACCATGCAGCAAAAACAACCAAAACAAAAGAAACAGCCAAAGCAAAAAACATTCCGCCCCATTGTTCACTTTATAAAAATCGTTTTTTGTATGGTCTTCGCCTTTGTGGTTTGCGCCAGTGCGGCTCTTTTCGCCTATTCCCGCATTGTAGGCTTTGATTTTGAATCCACCGAGGCCAAACAGGGCAGCCAGATGAATTTCATCGATGCTCTGGTGAAAAAAAATATTTCTTTGAATGTGGCTTTCTTTGGCGTTGACGGCGACGAAACCAGAACGGACGTCATTTTTGTGGTCCATTTTGACAGCAAAAGCGGAAACCTCAACCTGCTCTCTGTCCCCCGGGATACGAGGGTGACCATGACAGACGAGCTGGTTTCTTATTTGAACACCAACAATATGTATATTCCCTACAACGCCACCTGTAAAATCAACGAAATTCATGCCTATGCCGGCACAGAAAAAGCCGATTATTTTTCTGTCAAACAGCTGGAAGATCTGTTGGGCATTGAAATTGACCACTATGTAAAGGTCAACTTTGAAGGCTTCCGGGACTTGGTGGATTTGGTTGGCGGTGTGGATTTTTATGTGCCTCAGGATATGTACTGGGATATGCGCGATACGGGAGATCCGCTGATCAACTTAAAAGAAGGGATGCAGCACTTGGATGGCGATAAGGCAGAACAGCTGGTGCGCTTTCGCCGCTATCCTGAAGGGGATGTGCAGCGGGTGCAGGTGCAACAGGATTTTCTGCGGGCCTTGGCCGAAAAAATCCTTTCCACTGACACCATTTTATCCAATTTGCCTGGGCTGATCAAAACAGGCTATGAATATGTGGAGACAGATGTTTCTTTGACTGACGCATTGAAATATGCCCAATATGTGGAAGACGTCAATATCAGCAACATGAAAACTGCCACCATTTCCGGCGTAGGACAATATGTGGACGGTGTGTCCTATTATCTCCACGACGAAGCAGAAACCAGAATGCAGGTCCGGGAATTTTTCTACAGCGATAACCTGCCCACCAACGCCGACGGCACCCCAGTAGACAGCAAAGCAAACCCCATCGAAATCGCCAACGGCGGCTATATCAACGGCTATGCCCAAAAGAACCAGGAAATGCTGGAAGAAGCAGGCTATTTGGTGCCGGAAATTTCCACTTTTAACGGAGAAAAAACACCCCAGACACGCATCTATGTCCGAGAAGACGGCATGGGTGCAGACCTGCTCAGCTTCTACCCCACTGCTGATTTAACCACCGATCCTTCCATGCTGCAAGAAGGCATTGATATTTACATCATTTTAGGCACAGACGATTGAAAAAAACATCCACCCGCCTAGCGGGTGGTTTTTCCTATGCGGGCATAGCCCTATGTTCTTCGCTTATGCGTAAACGCATAACCTAGCCTGCCAACTGCGTGTCTGTTACTTGCTACCCTTAAAAGG
>CALWLF010000027.1 GCA_944381455.1 uncultured Clostridia bacterium
GAAAAAGACAATTCGTGAAAGACGTTGAATTTTTGATGGGAATATGGTAAATTAGTAGGGAGGAAGGATTTCCTTCCAAAATGAAGGAGGCAGTGAGGAATGTACAAAAGAATCATTCTGAAATTAAGCGGAGAAGCGCTGGCGGGAGATAGAAACGACGTGCGCTTTGATAACCAGGTCATTGCCGGTATTGTAGGGCAGATCAAAACCGTGCTTGCCGGCGGCACAGAAGTAGCGCTGGTCATTGGCGGAGGCAACTTCTGGCGCGGCCGCAGCGCCGACAGCCAGATGGACCGCACCAAGGCAGACCAAATTGGGATGCTGGCGACGGTGATGAACGCCATTTATGTGGCCGACTTTTTGCGCCAGATGGGCGTAGAAGCTGTGGTGCAGACGCCGTTTCGCTGCGGCACCATGACCGAAGAATTTTCCAAAGACACTGCCTTAAGGCATTTGCAGGCAGGCCGTGTGGTGATCTTTGCCGGGGGGCTGGGGCATCCCTTTTTCTCCACCGATACCATCACCGCCTTGCGTGGCGCAGAGTTGGGCGCAGACGCATTGTTCTTTGCAAAAAATGTGGACGGCGTTTATGACGACGATCCGGCCAAAAATCCGGCAGCCAAAAAAATTGAAACCATTGCCTGCCGCGATATTGTGCAGCACAATTTGAAGGTGATCGACTTGACGGCCGCCTCCATGTGCTTTGAACAGAAAATCCCTGTGGTGATTTTCGGCTTGAACGAAGAAAACAGCATCATTCGCGCCGTTGGCGGCGAAAAAATCGGCACCATCGTAACGGTGGAAGACTAATTCTAGGAGGGTATTGTTATGTCGGAAAGAACAGCGCCATTTGAAGAAAAAATGAAAAAAACCATTGCCAATTTGGAAAGCGAATATATGACCATCCGTGCCGGGCGTGCCAATCCCCATGTGCTGGACCGGATCACCGTCGATTACTATGGCACCCCAACCCCCATTAACCAGGTGGGCAATGTCTCTGTGCCGGAAGCAAGACTCATCCAGATTCAGCCTTGGGATGCTTCCATGCTCAAAGCCATTGAAAAAGCCATCAACCAGTCAGAGCTGGGTATCCACCCCAATAACGACGGCAAAGTGATCCGTCTGGTGTTCCCAGAACTGACAGAAGAGCGCCGTGTGGCCTTGACCAAAGATGTGAAGAAAAAAGCAGAGGATGCCAAAGTGGCCATCCGCAACATCCGCCGCGATGCCATCGATTCGTTCAAAAAAGCAGAAAAAGCCAAGGAAATCACCGAAGATGACCGGGCTTCTTTGGAAGAAGAAATTCAAAAACTGACAGAAAAATTCGGCGCTGACATCGATAAAAAAGCCGAAGCAAAAAGCAAAGACATCTTGTCTGTATAATCAAAAGTTGTTTTGCACCCTAAAGTGCCCCGTCTGGGGTGTTTTAGGGTGTTGGCCTGTTTTTTCTCTTTTTATCGGCAAAATTAGATGAAAAAGAGAATAGAAAGAAAAAGAAATTAGTCAAAACAAACTAAAGAACGGGGCAAAAAACTCCGGGAAGCTGGTTTGTTTTTGGATTTTTTGTGAAAGAAGGATAATCGATGGAACTGATACCAGAAAAACTGCCGCAGCACATTGCCATTATCATGGACGGCAACGGCCGCTGGGCCAAAAAAAGAGGGCTGCCAAGAAAAGCCGGCCATAAAGCCGGAGCCGATACGCTGCAAACGGTGACCGAAGGCGCCATGGAGCTTGGCATTAAGCACCTGACCGTCTATGCCTTTTCCACGGAAAACTGGAAACGCAGCGACGAAGAAGTGGAAGGCATCATGGACTTGCTGCGGAAATATTTGAAAGAAAATATCAAAACGGCCAGAGCCAGAAATGTGAAAGTGGACATCATCGGCGAAAAAAGCCGCTTGGCAGAAGATATTCAGCAGCAGATTGCAAAGCTGGAAGAAATCACCAAAGACAAAACCGGCTTGCAGCTGCACATTGCCTTAAACTATGGCGGAAGGGACGAATTGGTGCGGGCCATGCGCAAGATGGCCCAGGATGTCAAAGACGGCCATTTGGCGCCGGAAGATATCCAAGAAGAACTGGTGGGGCAGTATCTGGACACCAAAGATGTGCCCGATCCGGAACTGATGATCCGCACCAGCGGGGAAGAGCGGATCAGCAATTTCCTGCTATGGCAGTTGGCTTACAGCGAATTTTCCTTTTCCCCCAAACTTTGGCCCGATTATACCGTAAATGATTTGAAAGAAGCCATTTATGCGTACCAAAACCGAGACCGACGCTTTGGCGGCAGAAACAGCCAATGAGACAGGCTGAGGAGAGCTGCCCTTACGGAAGGAGTAGGAGCTTATGAAAACAAGAATCATTTCAGGGTTGATTTTAGTCCCCGTGGTCGTCTTTTTTTTGCTGCAAGGCGGCGTGTTTTTGCAAGGCGCCATTTTGTTTTTGAGCCTGGTGGGGATGTATGAGTTTTATCGGGCCATGCATAAAACCTTTCAGCCGCTGCATTTGCTTGGCTATGGCTGTGCCCTGATTTATTTGATTTTTGCGCAATTTTTCATCAATGCCGATAATATGTTCAATATTTTGGTGTCGGTGTTTTTGGTGCTGCTGCTGGGAGCCATGGTGATTTTTCATAACCGGGTGACAGTACGGGATATTTTGGTGACTTTTTTTGGATTTTTCTATGTTTGTTTTCTTTTGTCCCATATCTATTTGGTGCGGGAATACACCTATGGAAAATTCTTTGTCTGGCTGATTTTCATTTCCGCCTTTGGGTGCGACACAGGCGCCTATTTTACGGGAATGTTTTTGGGCAAGCATAAGCTGATTCCATCCCTAAGCCCCAAAAAAACCATCGAAGGCGCCATTGGCGGCGTGGTGGTGGCGACGGTGCTGGCGGTGCTTTTTGGGCTTTCGGTGGAAACCATGTTTCAGCTGGAAGAGGTCAACACGGTGCTGCTTTGCTTTGTAACGGGCATTGTGGGCTCTGTCCTTTCTCAAATTGGAGACTTGGCCGCCTCTGCCATCAAGCGCTCGGTGGGCATCAAAGATTATGGCACACTCATTCCCGGCCACGGCGGTGTGCTGGACCGGTTTGACAGTGTGCTGCTGACTGCTCCGGCTGTGTATTATATCATGCTCTTTTTGATTGAGGTGCTTTAACATGAAACGAATTGCTGTCTTTGGTTCCACCGGTTCCATCGGCGTGCAGACGCTGGCGGTGGCCAAAGAACTGAAAGAAGAACTGGACGTGGTGGCGTTATCCACCAATCGCAATATTGATTTGCTGGAAGAACAAATCCGGCAGTTTCATCCCCGGCTGGCCGTGGTGAAGGAAAAAAGCCTGGCCCCGGTGCTGCAAGAGAGGGTAAAGGATCTGCCGGTGGAAATTTTATCGGGGATGCGGGGTTTACGGCAGATGGCCGTGATGGAAGAAGCCGACACGGTGGTGATGAGTTTGGTGGGCAATGTGGGCATTTTGCCCACCTATGAAGCCATCTGTGCCAAAAAGAACATTGCCTTGGCCACCAAAGAAGTGCTGGTGAGCGGCGGCAGTTTGATTATGGAGGCTGTGAAAACCCACGGGGTGCAGCTGACGCCCATCGACAGCGAGCACTCGGCCATTTTTCAATGTTTGCAGGCGGCCCATGGAAATGCAGTGGAAAAAATTTTGCTAACGGCTTCCGGCGGCCCCTTCCGGGGCAAAGACCGGGCCTTTTTGGAAAACGTAACGCCCCAAATGGCCCTCCATCATCCCAACTGGTCCATGGGGGCAAAAATCACCATCGATTCTTCCACGCTGATGAATAAGGGACTGGAAGTGATGGAGGCCAAATGGCTTTTTGACGTGGATGTGAACCAAATTGAGGTGCTGGTCCATCCCCAAAGTTTGGTTCATTCGGCCATCGAGTTTACCGACGGGGCCATATTGGCCCAGATGGGGGTGCCGGATATGAAAATCCCCATCGCCTATGCCTTGACTTATCCATCCAGGATGAAAAGCTCTTTTGAACGGCTGGATTTGACCAAAGCAGGCACCCTCACCTTTGAGGCACCGGACCGGGAAAACTTCCCCTGCCTTGGCCTGGCCTACAGAGCCATGGAGCAGGGCGGACTGTTGCCAACGGTGCTAAACGGCGCCAACGAAGTGGCCGTGGAACGGTTTTTAAAGGGCGAAATCAAGTATTTGGATATTCCGCGCATCATTGAGGCGGCCATGGATGAGTTTGACAACCATGCCGTCACCTCCATTGACGATTTATTGGAATCAGATCGGTGGAGCCGTGCATTTGCGGCCGAATGGTGCGTATAATAAGCATAGCAGTCTTTTCTTGGCGGCAGGGCGCTTTTTTGGCGCGTTGCCTGCCTTTGTTTCTGAGAAAAATCACAACAGGAGGAACAACATGTCGTCAATTTTTTCTGTGGTGATTGCCTTGGTGGTGTTCAGCATTTTGGTGCTGGTCCACGAAGCCGGTCACTTTTTTGTGGCAAAAAAAAGCGGCGTTTTGGTGGAGGAATTTTCCAT
>CALWLF010000028.1 GCA_944381455.1 uncultured Clostridia bacterium
GAGCCGGAAATAATCAAAGGCGTTCTGGCCTCGTCAATCAGAACCGAGTCCACTTCGTCGATGATGGCATAACAAAGACCGCGCTGTACCATTTTTTCTTTGCGCACCACCATGTTGTCTCTCAAATAGTCAAACCCAAGTTCATTGTTGGTGGCATAGGTGATGTCACAGTTGTAGGCTTCCCGCCGTTCGTCGCCATCCATGCTGTTTAAGATACAGCCGCAGCTAAGCCCCAAAAAGCGGTGCACCTGGCCCATCCATTCGGCGTCACGGCTGGCCAAATAGTCGTTGACCGTCACAATATGAACGCCGCGGCCCGTCAATGCGTTTAAGTATGCCGGCAAAGTGGCCACCAAGGTTTTGCCTTCGCCTGTTTTCATTTCTGCAATTCTGCCCTGGTGCAGCACGATGCCGCCCAAAATCTGTACGTCAAAGTGGCGCATCCCCATGACGCGTTTGGCTGCTTCTCTTACTACGGCATAGGCTTCCGGCAGCAAATCGTCCAGAGATTCGCCGTTTTGGTATCTTTGTTTAAATTCTTCTGTTTTTGCCCGCAGCTCTTCATCAGTCAAGGCCTCCATGGAGCTTTCCAAGCCATTGATTTTGGCAACGATGGGTTTCAGCTTTTTGATTTCTTTTTCGCTATAATTGCCAAAAATTTTTTCCAACAAACTCATGTTTTTCCACCTCAAATAAAAATTATGCGTTCTCATTCGCCTATGGACCAGTTTATCAGATTCTGCCGGTTCTAGCAACTGTTATTCCAATTATTTAAAAATTCGTTCACAGTTTCTTCACATTTTCAGACAGAAAATTCCGCCTTTTTTTTGCAAAAAAAGACGCATCCTCGCCAAAAACGGTCCAGATGCGTCTTGTCGTTTAATACATATTGCTGTAGGCTGCGTTTTGATAGCCGGCAGAGCCTGTGGTCACCTGGTTATAAGGTGCATCCACAGTGGGCACCTTGCCTGTTTCATAATCGGTGCGGGCGCCATAGGTGCTGTCATAGGCTGTATTGTTTGTGGTGGAATCGGTGATATTATCTTTGAGGTTGTCCCAGTCGGTTTTCACATCGTTGGCCATGTTGTTCACGCCGTTTTCCATACCATTTTCCCACTGGCTCATGATGCGGCTGCCGCTTTCGTTATAATAGGTGCCGTCCAGTGCCCGGCTTAAGTTGGTGCCGGTGGAACCGGAGCAGCCGGCAAAGCAAAGCATGGCGCCGATGGCGGCCAAAGCTACATAATATTGTTTTTTCATGGTTTTCCTCCTCCTGTTTGAACAAAGAATGATGCTGCCTCATTATTTTTTGTCAAACAAAAGGGAAGATACTATCGAAGTTGTGGCAGGAAAGACAGTTTTTGCCCTCCATTTTTTTCCAATTTCTGCTGAGAAAACGAAAAAAACATTGAGTCTGTTTCCACTTTCTTATAAAATAAAAGGAAAGACGATTCTTTTTGAATAACCATGTTTGAAAGGAGGACCTTCATGCAGCTAGAACGTGCCTGCGGCATCCTGCTCCATCCATCCAGCCTGCCTTCCCCTTATGGCGTGGGCGATTTGGGGCAAGCCGCTTATGATTTCATTGATTTTTTGGCCGAAGGCGGACAAACCCTTTGGCAAGTCCTGCCCCTGGGCCCCACCGGATACGGCGATTCGCCTTACCAATCTTTTTCGGCCTTTGCAAAAAACACGGCTTTTTTAAGCCCGGAACAGCTGGTCAAAGACGGCCTTTTGGCAGAAGAGGACCTGGCTTCTTTGCCCCATCTGCCAGAAGACAACGCCGATTTCGACAAGGCCACGGCCTTAAAAATGCCGCTGCTCAAAAAAGCCTTTTCCCACTTTACTCCTACGGCAGACTATCTTTCCTTCTGCAAAAAAAATGACCACTGGCTGCCAGACTTTTGTCTTTTTTGCGCCTTAAAGGAAACCATATTTGCCGCCAGAAAAGACGGGGCCGAAACAGAGGAATTTTTGGACTTTTGCACCAAGAGCAAAGGACTTTTAACCGAAAACCAAATGCGGGATTATTATTTTGGCGCCGTATGGATCAGCTGGCCTGCCCCTTTGGTCAAACGGGAAAAAGAAGCCCTGGCGGCGGCCCAAACACAGTTGCAAGAAACCATCGATTTCCTTTCTTTCCTGCAATACCAGTGCCACCGCCAGTGGCAGGCCCTCAAGACCTATGCCAACGAAAAAAACATCCGCATCATTGGCGACATCCCCATTTTTGTCTCCTTTGACAGCGCCGACGCCTGGGCCAACCAGCAGCTGTTTGCCTTGGATGAAAACGGCTTTCCTCTGGAAGTGGCCGGTGTGCCGCCCGATTATTTCAGCCCCACCGGACAGCTTTGGGGCAACCCCGTCTATCGCTGGAACGCCCACGAAGCCGACGGCTTCACCTGGTGGAAAAGACGGATGGCACATTTATTGGAAGACGCCGACTTGGTGCGGCTGGATCATTTCCGGGGCTTTGAAAGCAATTACTGTATCCCCTTCCCCGCTGAAACGGCCATGGAGGGCAAATGGAAAAAGGGGCCTGGCAAAAAACTATTTTCTGCCATGGAAGCGACCTTGGGAAAACTGCCCATCATCGCCGAGGACTTGGGCGTCATTACACCACAAGTGGAAAAACTCCGTCTTTCCTGCCAATTTCCCGGCATGAAAATTTTGCAGTTTGCCTTTGACGGCAATATCCAGAACCCCTATTTACCTTATTTATATGAAAAAAATTGTGTCGTCTACACCGGCACCCACGATAACGATACTTCCATCGGCTGGTACCAGTCCACCAGCGAAGCCAGCCGGGACCTGTTCCGCCGCTACACCAACTCCAACGGCTCTGCCCCCGGCTGGGATTTGATCCGCCTGGCCATTTCCTCCACTGCTCTTTTGGCCCTCTATCCCCTGCAGGATGTGCTTTGCCTAGATGATAGCGCAAGGATGAATACGCCTGGCACATTGGGATGCAACTGGCACTGGCGCTATACCAAAGACCAGCTGCTGCCTTCCTATGCCAAAGACTTGAAAACTTTAGCCACACTTTTCGGCCGCTAACCAAAAATCCCCGTCCTCCAGAGAGGACGGGGATTTGTTCATGCAATTTCATTTCCTTGGGCATCGTACAGTTCTTCCCGCCAGTCGGGCATTTCTCTGTTGTCCACAAACCTGCCGCTTTCATCTGTTTCCAGCATGCTGACACAGACGGCATGGTACAGCCCCACGCTGTCTTTGGCCACCACATACATCTTCACCTTCGCACCAGGCGTCACTTCTTGGCGGAGGCTGATTTCCTGCTTATTGTTTTGGTTCAAGTCGAAGGCCGTTTCATAAATCCGCTTGTCTTCTTCCATCACCACAAAATACCAGTCGGCAAAGGTGACATCTGTCAGCACCTGAGAAACAGAAAGGGTGCCCTTTAGCACAAAAGCCGGCTTTTCCACATCGCTTTTTGCCGCCTGATACTCCAGCGAACAAGGAAACTCCGGCGAAAAAGAAGGCAGCAGCGTTTCTCTCGGCGAGCCGGAAAAACGAATGGTTTCCGTTTTTTCCACACCGTTTTCCAGCACCACCAGCCGTCCTTCCACCGGCTCCAAAACGGCCACTTTTCCTTCGCCCACAAAGCGCCCGTTTTCCTTTTCCATCTCCACCACTTCATCTCCAAAGACCAGCTGCACCTGGGCCCGGGAAGCGCTTTCCTTTAACGAAAGAGAAAACGATGCCATCACCGTTTTTTCTGCCCAGTTGACGTTGAAAAACTGAACATCCTGGCCATCCACCAGCGACTGGCTGACGGTCATTTCCTGGGCAATGCGGTCATAAACGCCGGAGAGGGTGCCGTTGATGTCATTTCTTGTTTGCAGCAGCTGCCCGTTCAGCCATCCTATTTCCCGCTCCACCTGACGCAAAGAGCGCCAGCAAAGCACCTGCCCTGCCGCAAGAATCGCCACCAGGCACCAGGGCACTGCCACCCAAAGCCTGGGCAGTGTCACCGTCTTGTTCCGCCTTTGTTTTGTCTTTTGCTCTTCCTTTGGTGGTTTCAACATCAATTCTCTTTCTTCCATAGGCTCAGCACCTCCGCTAGCACCGTTTCTCCTGTTTCATCCAAAAGCCTGGTCATCACCTGGCCTTGTCCTTGCTGCTGTTCATACACTTGGGCCGACACTTGCTGATGGCGATAAGCTTCTTTTCGATACACCACAGAAATTTCCGTCGGCACCCAGCCTAAGAACACATCATCGCTGACCAAATCAGCCGCCCAGGCCACATACTGGGTGTTATTGACATGGCCGTTGGTGTCCGTTTCGCTGCGGCGCACCTGAAAGGTCACATGGCGGCTGGGCACAGTAGGCGAAAGCTCCTTTGGCATCCGAAATTTCTCACCAGGAAGCACCGGCTCCTCCCCGCTGGCATAGGCCGCCTCCATCTCCGCCGGGATGGGGCAGGGCCGCCGCCGCGCAAAATCCATAAAAATCCAGCGGGAAGCCGCCTGCACCAGCACCTGCCCCTGCTCATCCACCACCTCAAAACTGCGTTCTGCCTGCATTCTGCGGCACTGGGTGGCCCAGGTGTAGATGGTCATCGTTTCGCCGCATAGGGGCCACCGCTTCACCAGGATATGCCAGTTGGTCAAGGCCCAGCCCTGCTTTTTTTCTTCCAAATAAGAAAGGGTATACCCCAAAGAATCGGAATGGGCAATGGCCGTATCCTGCAGCAGCGCCAAAAGGGCCTGCTGGCTTAGATAGCCTTTGATGTTCAGCTGATGATAGGTGATGGTGGTTGTCTGATGAAATTTTGCCATGGTTAATCTCCTTTTTCTTACAGCACAGGAGAAATGAGGCGGCTGACTGCTTCTTTAAACCGGAACCGGTGTCCCCGTTTGTCATACCATTCCTGGGTAATCTCCGTACATTCTTTCAAATCCTTGCGAAACTTTTCTTCCAATTCCTCCACCGTATGAGGATCATATAAAAAAGCATTGACTTCAAAATTGAGCCGAAACGACCGCACATCCATATTGGCTGTGCCGACACTGGCGGCAATGCCGTCGATGCAGACGGTTTTGCTGTGGATAAACCCCGTTTCATATTGATAGCACTTTACCCCGGCTTCCAGCAGCTCGCCCAAATAAGACATACTGGCCCAATAGACAAAGGGATGGTCCGGCTTGCCGGGAATCATAATCCGCACATCAATGCCCGATAGCGCCGCCACCCGCAGCGCCTCTTGAATGCCGGCATCGGGCACAAAATAAGGCGTTTGGATAAAGACGCTTCGTTCTGCTTCGTTAATCATTTTAAAATAACTGTTTTGCACGCTGCGCCACTGGGTATCGGGGCCGCTGCAAACAATCTGGGCCGGCAGATTGCCAAACTGTTCTTTGAGTGGCGGAAAAAAGAAGGAATTATAGGGCACCGACCGGTGGGCGCTGTAGTTCCAGTCCATCAAAAACCGAATTTGCAGCTGCGCCACCACATCGCCTTGCAGCCGCACATGGGTATCCCGCCAAAACCCAAACCGCTTTACCCGTCCCAAATACTCATCGCCAATGTTAAATCCGCCCACATAGCCAATTTTTCCATCGATGACCACAATCTTGCGGTGGTTTCTGCTGTTAAAGCGGACAAAGGCCGGGGCCAAAAAGGGCATGGCCTCGCCGCCGGCCTCTTCCAGCGGCCGAAAAAACCCCTTGGGCAGCAAAATATTGCCCATATAATCATATAACACCCGCACCTGGACGCCTTCTTTGGCCTTTGCTGCCAAGGCCTGCACAATTCGTTTTCCCAAAGCGTCGCCCCGCACAATGTAATATTCCAGATGGATGAATTTTTTTGCCTGGGCAATGTCCTCCATCAGCGTGTCAAATTTCTGGTTTCCTTCAAAAAAGAATTTCAGTCTGTTGTTAAAAGTCAGCCAGCTGCCACTGTGGACATTTAAAAAGGCAAAGTCATATAAATGATGATAGCTTTGAGAAAGTCCCAGGCCGTCGTGGCTGAAGGATTGTTTTTCTATTTCCAGCGTCAGTGCTTCGTTTTGGTCCACAAAATCCAGAAGGGTTTGATGGTCGTTTTCCGCCTTTTTCAAAAACACTTTTTCCCTGGAAACGCTGCGTCCCAAAAACAAATAGATGATAAACCCCAGCACGGGAATAAAAAAGAGCACGAAAAGCCAAGCCCAAGTGCTGGCCGGGCTGCGCCGTTCATAAAACACCACAACGGCTGCCAGCAGCACATTGACCATAAACCAAGCCACCACCAAAACCAAAAGAATTTCCCACGGTGTCACGATTTGTCCCACCTCCTTTTCAAAGCGAAAATTTCTCCTCTTTTGTCAGTTTACCTGTTCCAAAGAAAAAAGTCAAATCCATACTTTTTTCCTGCTTTCGCAAAAAAAGAAGGCCGTTTTTACAAAATATCCTCTCCTTTTGCAATTTTTCTATTCCCTTTGAGCCAAAACCGTGGTAAAATGAAAGAAGTCTGTAGATACCCTGAAGGAGGATGCGAAAATGCAACTGCAACCAAGCGACATTTTTATTATCATTGCGGTGATTCTTGTGGCCGCTCTGGGGGGCATGGTTTGGGTTGGAAAGAAAAACTATGCAAAAAATCTGGAAGCCCAGTCATTCATCAATCAATATAAAATGGTCACACCCATTTTAATCATCGACAAACGTATGGCGCGCCCAACACCGGAAAATCTGCCCAAAGCCATTTATGAAAAAATGCCGAAGGCAGCAAAGCTAAGAAAAATGCCCATTGTAAAAGCGAAAGTCGGACCGCAGATCACCACACTGCTCTGCGACAAAAGCGTCTATGACAATCTTCCTGTGAAAAAAACCGTCAAGGTGGAATTGGCCGGCGTCTATATTTCTTCCATTGTCGGCATGAACTTGGAAAACAAGAAAAACAAAACCATCCGTGAAAAAATCGGTCTTTGGGCAAAGAAAAACATGAACCAAAAATAATCAAAAAAAGCGTTAGACACAGCTTCATAAGAAAACAAAGATGGCTGCAATCCTTATATGCAAAGGATTGCAGCCATCTTATTTTTCTGCGATTGTTTTCTTCTTGGGAAACGGCGTTTCTGCCCTTTCTCTGCACCAAAAACGCTTGTTCTTTTGCCAAAACCGTTTGAACCCTTGTTATAAAGAAATGGTCAGCTCCACCGGGCAGTGGTCCGAACCAAAGACATCGGCATGGATTTTGGCGTCTTCCATCTTTTCTGCCACCGACCGGGACACCACAAAATAGTCAATGCGCCATCCGGCATTATTTTTTCTGGCGTTAAAGCGATAGCTCCACCAGGAATAGGCCCCTGTTGTATCGGGATAAAAATAGCGGAAACTGTCCACAAAGCCGCTTTCCAACAGCTCTCCAAATTTTCCTCTCTCTTCATCAGTAAACCCGGCATTGCCCACATTGGTTTTTGGGTTTTTCAAATCGATTTCTTCATGGGCCACATTGAGGTCGCCGCAGAAAATCACCGGTTTTTTCTCGTTTAACTGGCACAAAAAGGCCCGCATATCGTCCTCCCATCTCACCCGATAGTCCAGTCTTGCGTTTTTATCCTGGCTGTTTGGCACATAGGCGGTAACGTAATAAAAGTTTGGATACTCCAATGTAATCAAGCGTCCTTCATGGTCATGTTCGTCAATGCCCATGCCATACTGCACCGAAAGGGGCGCTTCTTTGGCAAACACAGCCACGCCGGAATAGCCTTTCTTTTCGGCATAGTTCCAAAACTGATGATATCCCGGCAAATCCAGGGCAATCTGGCCTTCTTGCAGCTTGGTTTCCTGCACCGAAAAAAAGTCTGCATCGGCCTGATGAAAAAAGTCCAAAAACCCTTTGCCAACGGCCGCCCGCAGCCCATTGACATTCCAGGAAATACATTTCATTGTTTTTCTCCTCCTTCAAACCGTTCCAAAACAACACCGGCTTCTTTGAGCATCTCCAGCGACAGCTCATCGGGATAATCGCCGCGGTAAATGATTTTTTTGATGCCGGCATTGATACACATTTTGGCGCAGATCACACAGGGCTGTGTGGTGACATACAGTGTGGTATTGGCTGTGCTGACACCCACATTGGCCGCCTGGATGATGGCGTTTTGCTCGGCGTGCAGCGCCCGGCAAAGCTCATGGCGCTGCCCGGAAGGGATATTCAGCTCCTGCCTTAAACAGCTGTTGCGGTCAGTGCAGTGAAAAGTGCCGGAAGGGGCACCATTATAACCGGTGGTGATGATGCGGTTATCTTTGACAATGACGGCCCCCACCTGGCGGCGCAGGCAGGTGGAGCGGGTTTTGACAATCTCCGCAATTTCCATAAAATACTCGTCCCAGCTGACACGCATGGGGCATCTCTCCTTTCCAATGAAACGGCTCTTTTGCCGTTTGGCCGCTCTGTTTGGCGGCGTTTATTGCCTTTCATTATACCATGTTCTTTGGCCCATGACTATGGCATCTGCCACATTTTTTTCTGCCTGTATTCTTTCCTCTGCCATTTCAGCTGCGCCGGAAAAAAAGCAAATACCTCCAGGATAAAACTGCGCTTTTTTTCAAAAACAAAAAAGGCTGAAACCCTTTCTTACCAAGGATTTCAGCCATCTCCTGCTTGAGCTATGTTCTTTTCCAGTCTGCTTTTGCAGGCCATGTACTTTTATGGCAGCAGCAGCCGGTCCCCTTCCAAAATCCAGTTTTCGTCGCTTAAAGCGTTAGCCTCGCGGATGGCCTCCACCTGGTCTGTGGTGCCATAGTGGGCCATGCTGATACTCCAAAGGGTGTCTCCGGCCTGCACTTGATAGATGGTGGGCGCCGTCTGGACCGTTTCTGCTGCTGTTTCTTCTGTTATTTCTTCTTCCGGTTCGGCTGCTTCTTCCAGTGTCACTTGGGCGCTGGCAAAGACGGCCCTTGCTGCTTCTTCCAGCTGGGCGTTCATCTGGTCATAGTTGGCCTGCATGGTCAGCACCTCTCCTTCTAAGGTGCGGATGCGGCCATTATTTTGCACCAGATGCACGGCCATCAAAAAACAGGCCACACAAAGGCTTGCACAGACAGTGCTGAGTGCCACATAGCGATGGTGGGCCGCCGTCTGGGCCTCTTCTTTTCGCACCAAAAGCCGCCGGATCCTCCCAGCCGCATCCACCCGGTCGATGACTTCTTCCGGCCCTTTCTTTTTTGTTCCAAAGCCAAAAAAGCGGGCAATGGCCTCCGGCTTGCTGATGGGCTCCTCCTCTTCCTCCACCAAAGCTTTGGGCTTTTGGGGGCTGTGCTCCACCATATAATTTTGCATGGCTTCGTTTTTTTCATAATAGAGAAAATATCCCCGGGCCGGCCTTAAGGACCGGCCGCTTTGGTCATAGACATAAAAGGTGTCTGTCTTTTCCACCGGGTCCATCAAAAAAAGCACATGGCCGCTTTCTGGAAAACATTCTTTGTGGAACGCTTCGTCTTTCCCCATCAGATAAATCCCAAAATCCGGCTGGATATGGGCCCAGCCCACCAGCTGCATCCCCTGAAAATATAAGGCCAGCTGCCGGTGGATATAGGACCAGCTTTCTTCTGTAAACACAGTCCCATCGGCATCCATCACCGTCTCTCGCCCCTCAATGGCGCCGCTGATCATCACCGTTTCTTTTCCGTCTTCCTCCGTCTTCACTTCTCCCACCAGCACCGCCAAATGTTCTCCTGCGCCGCTTCTTGCCAACTGCCCCAAAAAGGTGTAGACATAGTCCTCCATATAGACGTTCTTTTCTTTATCCAAACTTCCCATCTGCTTGACATTGCGCGGGAAGGCGGGTTCAGTTTCCTCCACCCTGTCTTTCGTTTCCTCCAACTGCATACCGTCAGCCTCCTTCTTCTTCTGTGTGAACAACTTAAGAGAAATATACCAGTTTTTTCCTTTTTATTTTGTAAAACCGTGTCGGCTCTCCCATCTTTTTTCTAGCAAAAACCGTCTTTTTTCGCCCTTTGCCCGTTGCACAAACGGGTGAGAGGTAGTATGATAAGGAGAGAAAATTTAAACAGAGGGAGAAACTTATGAGAGTTAGAAGAAAACCCTGGGCTGCCGGCGAAATTGCCCAAAACAGCCATATGATCCACGATCCTGCCTCCTTCCGCGGCCATTGGAAGGATGCTTTTGGTAACGACAACCCCATTTATCTGGAAATCGGCTGCGGCAAAGGCCAGTTTTTGTCCCGCAACAGCCTCCGCCACCCCGATGTCAACTTCATCGGCATTGAACGGGATGAAACGGTCATCGCAACAGCTGCCCGCCGTCTGTCGGAAAGCCAGAAAAATCTCCGCTTGGTCAACGCCAATGTGGTGGACCTGCTGGACTTTTTCACCCCTGGCGAAATTGACCGTCTTTACATCAATTTCTGCGATCCCTGGCCCAAAAAGAAATGGGCCAAGCGCCGCCTAACCCACCGGCTGTTTTTGGAAAAATATGCTGCGCTTTTGGGCGAACAGGGCGAAATCTTTTTTAAAACAGATAACCGGCTGCTCTTTGAATTTTCGCTCAACGAATTTTGTGCCACCGACTGGCGTCTGTCGAAAATTACGCTGGATCTGCACCAAAGTGAATGGGCCGAAGATAACATTATGACAGAATATGAAGAAAAATTTTCTTCCATGGGCATGCCCATCTATCGCCTGGAAGCCAGATACGAGCCAAGAAACCCATGCTCCTAACAAGGGAGCGTTCCTTTGGCGCTGCCAAAAGCACAAAAAACGGCTGAATCCTTTCCAGTAAAGGGTTCAGCCATTTTTTATGTTTTTTAAGATATGGACTTTTCTTCTGTTCTTTTGCCTTTGGATTTTCCCTATCCAATTCCGTTACCAAAAGATGGCCTCAAGCCAGGCACGGTATGGTTTTTCGGTGGTCATGCTGACCAGCCGGCCGCCGCTTTTTTCACAGCTTTGGCGCAGCGCACCTTGAAACTGCCGCAGCGCCTGGCCATAGCTTTCAAGCAAAACGGCGTCAATGGTCAAATCCAAAAATGCTTCCGTTTCCCGGTCGGTGAGGCGAAAATCGCCCAGCAGCTGCGGATCGGCCTCTTCCGGTGTTAAAATCTGCACCAGATGCAGCTTTTGTCTGGCATGGGAAAGCCGCTGCAATGCCTTTGCCGGATCATCTTGGCTGAAGCCGTCAGAAAACAAATAGCAAATGCCTTCTTTGGGGCGCGGCAGGCTCTGCACTGCCGCCCGCAGCAAATCTGTTTTGCCGCCGCAGGAAAGCCGCTGCAAAAATTGCAGCAGGGAAGGAAAATTGGCCTGTCCCTGGCCGCTTTGAAAGACTTGCGTCACTCCGTCAGAAAAAACAAACAGCGACACCCGGTCGTTGCGCTTCATGGCCACATAGGCCACAGAAGCCGCCAGCACGCAGGCCGTCAAAAACTTTTCCCCTGCCATGGAAGCACTGGCATCCAGCAGCAGATGGACCATGGCCTGTTTTTCTTCCAGATAGACTTTGGTGTAAAGCTGCTCTTGTCTGGCAAAGCTGCGCTTATCCACCCGGCGCAAGTCATCCCCTGGCATATAGGGGCGAAAATCGGAAAACTCCATGGACTGCCCCTTTGCGCCGCTTTTTCTTTGGCCGTTGATGGTCTGGTTATGGACCTTCTGCCTCCAAGGCAGCGAAAGATGATTCAAATAGGCCAGATATTCTCTCGTAAATACTTCACTGATGGTTTTCATAAGCGCTCTTCTTTCCAAAATCCATCTAAAATGGCATCTGCCGTTACCCCGTCGGCAAAGGCTTCAAAATTGAGGAATATTCTGTGGTGCAGGGCTTCTTTGGCCGCTGCCTGCACATCACCAAAAGAAACATGGTAACGGCCGTCCAAAAGGGCCAGCACCCGGGCAATGGCAATGATGGCTTGGGCCCCGCGGGGAGATGCGCCGCAGCCCACATATTTTTTCACCATCTCCGGCGCCGTTTCGTTTTCCGGATGGGTTTTTAACACCAGCTCCATCACCTGTTCCATCACCGGCTCTGCCACCGGCACTTCTGCGGCCAGACGGCGCATGGCAAGGATTTTTTCTCCGTCAAAGAGCGCCTTTGGCGCAGGCCGCTCTGCCCCTGTGGTCAAACGCACAATTTCCATCAGTTCTTCTTTGTTGGGAAATTCCACATTCAGCTTCAGCATAAACCTGTCCAGCTGGGCCTCCGGCAGGGGATACGTCCCTTCCTGCTCGATGGGGTTTTGGGTGGCCAGCACAAAAAAGGGGCTTGGCAGCAAAAACGTCTCCCGCCCGCCGGTGACTGTTTTTTCTTCCATGGCTTCCAGCAGGGCGCTTTGGGTTTTCGGTGTGGCCCGGTTGATTTCATCTGCCAGCACCAAATTGGCAAAAATAGGCCCTTTTTGAAACCGAAACGAGGTGCCCGTTTCGTTTTTGACCACCACTTCTGTCCCCGTCACATCGCCCGGCATCAAATCCGGCGTAAACTGGATCCGGGAAAACTCCATCTGCAATACCCGCCCAATGGTCTTTACCAGCTGGGTTTTCCCCAGACCTGGCTGTCCTTCCAGCAGGACATTGCCGCCGGCCACCATGGCGCAAAGCACCTTGCGCACCACATTTTTTTGTCCAATGATGTGCCGGCCGATTTCTGCCTCCATGGCAAAAAAATCGTCGGCAAACCAGCTAAATTCTGTTTTCTGCAAATCAAAGGCCCTCCTTTCAACCTTTCCATTACCTTTATTATAGAGGAACCAGCTTTTCCCGGTCAATGAAAGTTTTCTTAAGATTATACTAGTCTTTTTTGCTCAAATGGCGTATGATTAGGAAAGGGAACAAATTGATAAAGGAGCGAAATCCATGAGATCACCCATTTGGGGCAATTTCTTTGCCCTGGTTTTATTATTGATATTGTTATTTGGCCAGGCTTTTTTTTCACCGCTGCTGGCGCTGGTTCCTTTGGGCGAATTTCAACGGCAGCTGGCCACCCATGTTTTAGTTTATGGCCTGCCTTTGGCCCTATATTTTCTTCTGGTGCCGGAAAACCCAAAAACAGGGCTGATGCTGCGCTGGCCAGGAAAACTGAATTTATTTCTGGCCTTTTTATGCGGCCTTACCATTCAGCCGTTGATGATGATTTTATCGGCCCTCTCCAGCCTGGCTTTTCCCAATCAGGTGACAGAAGCCATTGCCTCCTATGCCGATGCGCCTGTATGGCAGATGCTGTTATTTGTGGCAGTGTTACCTGCTTTTTTTGAAGAAGTCTATTTTCGCGGTCTCATTTTAGGCAGTTATCGCGGCGTGGCTTTTTTCCGGGCTGCTTTGGCTTCTGCCTTGCTTTTTGCCGTTTCTCATCTGGATGGGCAGCAGTTTTTTTACGCTTTTGTGATGGGCTTTTTATTTGCCTATTTCACGTACCGCACCCACTCCATCCTGCCTTCCATGGTGGCCCACTTCACCATCAACGCCACCCAGTCACTATTGGCCTATGCTCTGTGGTCATCTCCCTTTGGCCAGCAGATGGAAGAAGCGGCCATGGTCACTTTAGGTGATATTGTTTTAGGCTTTTTTCAGACACTGCCTATGACGGTGCTTTTTGGTGCATTTTTATTTCTGTTTACCCATCATAACGCTCCAAAAGGCCAGCCAGAAGGAGAAGAAGCATTGGATTTTTCCCCCACCGATGGCGGCCGGCGGCTCATTGATGTGTTTTATTGTCTGTGTATTTTGCTATTCATTGTTGTCTTATTCTTACAATATTAAAAAACCTGCTGCCATTTTTCTGGCGCAGGTTTTTTTCGACCATCCAAAATCATTCAATGTGAAATTTTTTCATCTTTCGCCAAAGGGTTGCCGGGCTGATGCCCAGCGCTTCGGCCGTTTTTTTACGGGAACCGTTTTGCGCCACCAGCGCAGCAATGAGCCGCTCCCGTTCTTCTTCTTCCAAAGACAGATTTTTTCCCCGTTCCAGGGAATCTGTCAACGGCATCCCTTCCACCAGCTGAGCCAAAATTTCCGGCATGGTCTGGGCCAAAAGCCCTTCTGTCAACAGCAGATAAAGCCGCTGAAGCATATTATCCAGCTCCCGCACATTGCCGGGGAAGGAATAGGCTTTTAACCCCTCCACCACCTGCTGGATGGTTTTGGAGTGCTCCTGATAAACGGCAGGATCTTTTTGGTTAAAGTAATGCCATGCCAAGTCCTCCAAGTCTTCTTTCCGATCTCGTAACGGCGGCACCGGCAGCGTCAGTGCATTGATGCGGTAGAGCAGATCCAGCCGGAAATGGCCCTGCTCCACTTCTTCCATCAAGTTTTTATTGGTGGCAGCAATGATGCGCACATCCACCGGCACAATGGTATCGCTGCCCACCGGGCGCACCTGCATCTCCTGCAGGGTACGCAAAAACTTGGCCTGAAATGACAGGGGAATTTCTCCAATTTCATCTAAAAACAACGTGCCGCCATTGGCCAGCTGAAACAGCCCCACTTTGCCGCCTTTTTTTGCGCCGGTAAAAGAAGCGTCGGCATAGCCGAAAAGCTCGCTTTCCAAAATGCTTTCCGATAACGTGGCACAGTTGAGGGCCACAAAGGGCTTATGCTTTCTGTCGCTGGCATTATGGATGGACTGGGCAAACAGCTCTTTTCCCGTGCCGCTTTCGCCAGTAATCAAAATGGGGGAATTGGTTTTGGCGTAAGACTGGGCCAGGGAAACAGAATAGCCCAGCGCCTCACTGCGATAGACAATGTCAGAAAAATGATACTTAGCCACCAGCCCCTTTTCCGCCAAAAGAGAACCAATTTGCGTTTCTTCTGCCGCATTCATCCCATTATATTCGTTGAAAACAGCAATGGCTCCCAGCAGCCGGCCATTTTTAAAAATCGGCGAACGGGTGATGCTGATCTTTTTGTTGTTGCGCACCGTCACCCGGTTTTTCTGCACTTCTCTCGTTTCCAATACCTTCACCAGCTCGGATCCGGGGAAAATCTCCGTCGTATCCCGATAGAGCATATCTTCCCGCCGCAGCCCAAAAAACTTGCATCCCCATTGGTTGATGTTGGTGATCACCCGATCACAGTTGATGATTAACACGCCGCTTTGGGCATAGTCCAATATCAATTCCAGTGCGCCTTCGTTCAGCTCCTTGCTAAAGCGCACGTTCTCTTTTCCCATGGATTGATTCCTCCCTTTCTCTTCGTTTCAGTATATCAGATTTGCAATGAAAGAAAAAGAGTGTTTTTGAAATCATTTGAAACAAATTGAAAGAAAATGAAATAGCCTTCCATCCCTCTTTGCCTTTTTTATCAAAAAATCACCGTTTCTTTTGTTAAAAACTTATAATTTTTAACTTTTTCAAACTTTTTTTTGTAAGAAAAACACAACTTTTCCTTTTGGCATGGATTTTGCTTAATATAGCGGCAAAATAAAATCATTTGTTTTGCGACAAAAGGAGGATTTATTTATGAAAAAGTTTTTAGCCATTTGCATGGCAGCCATGATGGCCTTTGGCGCTGTTGGCTGCTCCAGCAGCACAGAAGGCACCACCGAAACAACAGAAACCACGGAAACGACAGAAGGGGAAGAAACCTCGGAAGCCACCGGAGAAGAAATTCTTATCGGCGGCCTGGCTCCTTTGACCGGTTCTGTTGCCGTATACGGCACCACTGCCACCAACGGTGCAAAGCTGGCCTTTGCAGAAATCAATGCCAACGGCGGCATCTTGGGCGGCAGCCAAATCAAATACGAAGTATTGGATGAAAAAGGCGATGCCACTGAAGCAGTCAACGCCTACAACAAATTGTCCAGCATGGACATGGTTGCTCTTTTGGGCGATATCACCAGCAAACCAACGGCAGCCGTTGCTGAAATGGCAGCCAGCGAAAATATGCCTATGATCACTCCAACCGGCACCGCAGCCGACATCACCACCTATGGTCCAAACGTGTTCCGCGTTTGCTTCCTGGATCCTACCCAGGGCAAAACCATGGCAACCTTCGCCTCTGAAACATTGGGCGCAACGAAAGTTGCCGTCATCCACAACACCTCCGATGACTACTCCGACGGGATTGCCAACGCGTTCAAAGAAGAAGCAGCTGCTTTGGGCATGGAAGTCGTAGCCGATGAAGGCTATGGCAATGACGACGTAGATTTCCGCGCACAGCTGACCACCATTGCTCAGTCCGGCGCAGAAGTGCTGTTGATTCCAGACTATTATGGCAAAATTGCCCTCATCGCTTCTCAGGCCAAAGAAGTGGGCGTAACGGCCACTTTGATGGGCGGCGACGGCTGGGACGGCGTTGCCACCGCATTGGATGAAAGCAGCTATGATGTGGTAGAAGGCGCATTCTTCTGCAACCACTACTCCACCATGAGCGAAGATGAAAAAGTGCAAAACTTCATTGCTTCTTACAAAGAAACTTATAATGAAGAACCTTCTGCCTTTGCCGCTTTGGCCTATGACGCTGCATACATCCTGGCAAACGCCATCGACGCTGCCGGTTCCACCGATAAACAGGCCATCATCGACGCCATTGCCGCCACCGACTATGACGGCATCACCGGTCATATGACCTTTGATGAAAACGGCGATCCTGTAAAAACCATTTCCATCATCCAGATGCAAAACGGCGCTTACAGCCTGTATGGCACAGTAGAACCTTAATCTTATTGTCTCTTTTGGCGGCCGGCCGGTTCCTTTCTGCCGGCGGCCGCCTTTTGTTTTTTGTCTAACTGCCGACACCAGAAAAAGAGTGCAGAATGATAAATCTGCGCATTTTTCTGGTGCCGGCACCGTTTGTTTTTGCAAATCAACCAAAAGGAGGATTTTCATGGACGCTTTGCTCCAATTTCTGCGCCAGCTCATTAACGGCCTGCAATCGGGAAGCATCTATGCCCTGGTTGCCCTGGGCTATACCATGGTTTACGGGATTGTCAAGCTGATTAACTTTGCCCATGGCGATATCATTATGATCGGGGCTTACTGTGCGCTCTTTTTCATTACGCTGCTTTCCGGTGCCGGGCTGCCTGTCTGGCTTTGTGTCATCCCTGCCATGGTGTTTTGCGCCCTGCTGGGGATGCTTTGTGAACGGGTGGCCTATCGCCCCCTGCGCCACAGCCCCCGTATTTCGTCGCTGATTACGGCCATCGGCATCAGCTTGCTGCTGCAAAACGGCGCACAGCTGATTTTTTCTCCCAACCCACAGTCGGTGCCAAAGATTTTTTCTGCAGAAGCCCTCACCTTTGGCAGCTTCTCCATTTCTTTGGGCGCCATCATCACCATTGTGGTATCCATTGCCATCATGGCCGGGCTGCAAACCTTCGTCAAAGGCACCCGGATGGGGAAAGCCATGCGTGCCGTTTCTGAAGACGACGGCGCCTCCAAACTGGTGGGCATCAATGTCAATTCCACCATCCAGCTGACCTTTGCCATCGGTTCTGCCTTGGCAGCCATCGGCTCTGTGCTTTATATTTCCGCCTATCCCCAAGTGCAGCCCACCATGGGTTCTCTGCTGGGGTTAAAAGCCTTTGTGGCAGCCGTTTTGGGCGGCATCGGCATCATCCCCGGCGCCATGATCGGGGGGCTTATCATGGGGATTTTTGAAAGCTTGACCAAGGCATACATTTCTTCCCAGCTTTCCGATGCCGTGGTATTTGGGATTTTGATTATTGTTTTGCTGGTGAAGCCCTCTGGCATTCTGGGCAAAAACACCAAAGAAAAAGTGTAAGGAGGGATTGCTTTTATGACGAAAAAAACTGCTTTTTCCTACGGCATCAATCTCCTTGCCGTTTTGATTTTATTCTTTGTTTTATTGCTGCTCAATCAACAGGGCATCGTCAATAAATATGTTCTCGGCATCATGACACTCATCTGTATCAACATTATTTTGGCCGTCAGCCTCAATGTCACCACCGGCTGTCTGGGGCAGATTGCCCTGGGGCATGCAGGCTTCATGTCGGCTGGCGCCTATACGGCTGCCATCTTCACCCAAGCCGGCGTCATTCCCGGCGTAGGCGGCTATTTCGCAGGGCTACTTTTGGGCGGCTTGGTGGCTGCCATCATCGGCATCATCATCGGCCTTCCTGCACTGCGCCTGCGTGGCGACTATCTGGCCATCATCACCTTGGCCTTTGGCGAAATCATCCGTGTCATCATTGAAAACATGACCATCACCGGCGGCGCCCAGGGCTTAAAGGGTATCAAAAAACTTTCTGCCATGGGCGTTTCCCTCTTTGGCATGAACGAAGATTTTTCGGCCTTTGCCATTGTCTTTTTCCTGATGGTCATTTCCGTTGTAGTGATGTATACCATGATGGTTTCCCGTCATGGCCGGGCCATTTTGGCCATCCGTGAAGATGATATTGCCTCGGAAGCAGCCGGTGTCAACAACACCTACTACCGCACCTTGGCTTTCACCATCTCCGCCTTTTTTGCCGGCATTGCCGGCGGGATGTACGCCCACTACATCGGCATTTTGGGTGCCAAAAGCTTTGACTTCAACAAATCCATCGAAATTTTGATTACCGTCGTTTTGGGCGGTTTGGGCAGCTTCACCGGCTCTGTGGTTTCGGCCATTGCTTTGACTTCCCTGCCGGAATTGCTGCGCCAGTTCTCCGACTACCGGATGCTGGTCTATTCCATCGTGCTGATTTTGGTGATGATTTTCAAACCGTCTGGCTTGATGGGCACTAAGGAATTTTCTCTGACTCGTCTTTTTGGCGGCCGCAAGAATAAGTCTTCTCAGAAAGGAAGTGATACCCAATGAGTGAACAGACAAAAAACGTACCCGTTTTGGAAGCCGACCATTTGGGCATCAGTTTCGGCGGCTTAAAAGCCGTTTCTGATTTTAACATGACCTTGGGCAAAAACGAGCTGGTGGGGCTGATCGGCCCAAACGGCGCCGGCAAAACCACGGTCTTTAACTTGCTGACCGGCGTTTATGCCCCGACAGAAGGGCTGTTGACCATCAATGGCGTTCCGGCCCATGGCAAAAATACCGACCAGATTGTACGCATGGGCGTTGCCCGTACGTTCCAGAACATCCGTCTGTTTAAAAACTTGACGGTGTTAGATAATGTGCTGGTGGCTTGCAGCCTTTCCATGCACTATTCCATGCTGGAAGCAGCATTTCGCCTGCCCCGGTACTGGAAAGAAGAAAAAAAGGCGCGCAGCAAAGCCATGGAGCTGTTAAAAGTATTTCATTTGGAAGACTGCGCCGACTGGAAGGCCGATAACCTGCCCTACGGCAAGCAGAGAAAGCTGGAAATTGCCCGGGCCATGGCCACCAACCCCTCTTTGCTGCTGCTGGATGAACCGGCTGCCGGCATGAACCCCACCGAAACCCAGGAACTGATGGACACCATCCGCCTGCTGAGAGAAAAATTTGATATCACCATTTTGCTCATCGAGCATGACATGAACTTGGTGCTGGGCATTTGTGAAAAAATCTATGTGCTGGACTATGGCAAGCTCATTGCCTGCGGCGATCCGCAGACGGTCATCAACGATCCAAAAGTCATCACCGCTTATTTGGGCGCAGAGGAAGAAGGAGGCGAAACGAAATGATGCTTTCAGTGGAAAACTTAAACGTCTTTTATGGCCACATCCATGCCATCAAAGATGTTTCCCTTCATGTGGAAGAAGGGGAAATTGTTTCCCTTATTGGCGCCAATGGCGCCGGCAAAACCACAACGCTGCAAACCATCTCCGGTCTTTTGAAGCCAAAAAGCGGCACCATCACCTTTGAAGGCAAGGACATCACCAAAACAGAAGCCCATCAGATTTTGCAGATGGGCATTGCCCAGGTGCCGGAAGGACGGCGCATCTTTGCCCACATGACTGTCAAAGAAAACCTGGAAATGGGCGCCTTTACCCGCAAAGAAAGCGCTGCCCAGCTGAAGGAAGAACGGAAAAATTTCTATGACAAATTCCCTCGCCTGCGGGAAAGAAAAAAACAGCTGGCAGGCACCTTAAGCGGCGGCGAACAGCAGATGTTGGCCATGGGGCGGGCTTTGATGGCCAATCCAAAGATCTTGATTTTGGATGAACCATCCATGGGGCTTTCTCCCATTTTGGTAAAAGAAGTCTTTGATTTGATCAAAGAAATCAACCAAGGCGGCGTCACCGTGCTGCTGGTGGAGCAAAACGCCAAAATGGCTCTTTCCATCTCCAACCGGGCCTATGTGTTGGAAACAGGCAAAATCACCATGGAAGGCGACGCCAAAGAACTGCTGCGAAACGAATCCATCAAAAAAGCTTACCTGGGTGCATAACATAAAGCGGCAAAAAACACTGTTCCAGAAGAAATCATTCGTTTCATTTTCCTGCGTTCTTCTGGATTTTGGCCGCAGCCCCTTGTTTACAACCTGTTCTGTTACAAAAAGACAGCCGGCAACCTTGTTTTTTCAGGCAGCCAGCTGTCTTTTTTTGGAAAATTGCATCCACGAGCGGCCTTTTTCCAAGTTTGAAACCCGAACGCCAATCACAAATACCTATCTTGAAAACTTTTCTCTTTATTAAAAAATTACCATAAAAAAAATCTTATGCACATCTATGCATAAGATTTTTAATCAGAACCCAATATGAAATTAAGCCTGTTTTGGTGCGCCAACAGGGCAAGCGCCTGCGCAAGAACCACATTCGATGCAATCAGCTTCGTTGATTTTGTAAACGCCGCCAT
>CALWLF010000029.1 GCA_944381455.1 uncultured Clostridia bacterium
TATGGCTCCAACGCCTTCCATTTGACTTATGGCAAAATCGGCGGCAGCCAAATCCAAAAGACGGCAGACGCTTTTGTGGCAGAAATGGCAACGGCGGCAGACTGGAACAGACTGGAAGGCGTGGGCATTGATGCACTGCTTAGCCAAAGATGTGTGGTGTATGAATTTTCCTTTGATGTTTCTTTGCCCCAGTATCTGGAAGCCATCACAGAGCAGGCGGGAAACGGGCCGGAGGTGGAATACATCAACTATCTGGTGGCGGTGCCAAGCGGCGGGCCCATGCAAAAAAGCCAGCTGTATTTGATCGACAGCACAGCAGGAGAAGCAGTGATGACAGAAAGCGCCCAAACAGATTTGGCGCAGCAGCTTTGGGAAGCCATTGATGCTTATCGCCAAGCCCATCTGGAAGATTTACGGTTTGTCTCTTCTGCCCAAAGCGGGCTCAATATTTTTCAAAACAATGTCTTTGTACCCCAATGGAGCCAAAGCACCTATCCCTATCAGCGGTTACAGCAGGTGAAAAAGGCCACGGGGGAAGAAGAAATGGCCGAAGAAGCGGCTGCGGCCGCAGCTGGTTTTTTTGCCACTTATGATACGCCGGTGGCAACCATGGATGAAAACGGGATGTATGTCTTTACAGGAGAAGAAGCCATCGTCCGCTACGGCACAAACGGCGTGCTGGAGTATTATGGATATGGGGAAAGCAGTGCTGACGGGCAGACGCTGACCACAGCTTATGATGCCTGCAAGCGTTTTATGGAACGGGACGCCACCTTGCCGGAAACCCTGTATTTGAGCGATGTACAGCTCAAAAGCGATGGATTGCTGTTTTGTTTTGATTATTATTGGAACGAGATGCCCATTGAGCTGAGTGAAAGCCTGTGTACAGAAAAAAATATCAGCCATGCCGTGGAGGTGATGGTGGAGCAAAACAAAGTCACCCGTTACCGCCGCTATGTGGTGCAGTATGAAGCAGCGGAAGAGGACTGGGTGGAAGTGGATTTTGTGTATGCCATGAATGAAACCATATCAGCAGCCCAGGATACCATCACGGCCATGGATGACATTTATCTGGCTTATGTGGAAGATGGCAGCGGGAATTTGGGCCTTTCTTGGTTTGTGGTGGCCGATGGCACCAAACATCAGGTGGACACCAAACGCAGCACAGAGCAGGAAACGACAACAGAGAGTAGGTGAGAAGGTTTGGATTGGGAAAAGATCAAACGGTTTTTTATCATGCTGCTTCTCATCCTCAATGGCGGACTGTTTGCGGCCAACCATCTGCAAGGCAGCCAGTATCATATGACAGCCGAGGAAGAGGCGGCCATTTTCCGGCTTTTAAGTGATAACCATATTGGCATCTATACCGACTTGATTTATGATACGCCGCCCATGCGCAGCATTGGCGCTTCGACTGTTTCGCTGGATACGTCTGTCTTAAGCAGCGTCTTTTTTACGCCGGAAGAACAGGTGAAAATCACGCTGGAATTTGATAAAACCATTTTGGCCAGCGACACCAAAAGCCTGATTGTGGAAGGCAATACCGTGCAATACCTCAACCCCAATGGAGATGGGGCCATAGAACCATATGGCCGGGAAACGGCCCTGGAAGCGGCCGATGCCTTTTTAGAGAAAATCAATATTTATGACCAGTCTGATTTGGAGGCAGAAAAGGTAGAGCAGGTGGGGGATAATTTTGTCATTGAATATAACCAGCGGTTTAAAGATTACAAAATTTTCAGTAACGCCAAAACCATCACCGTTTCGCCGCAGGGAGTCATTTTGGCCACAGCCAGCTATTATCAGGTAGAAAACTATGTGGATGAGGCCGCGGCAGTTTGCAGCTGTGATGAAGCACTGCTGACATTTTTGCAGGAAATGAAAAAAGAAGGCGTGGAGGAAAATGTATATATCGAAAAAATCGAGCTGGGCTACCGCCTCCAAGAAGACGGCCGGGTGGAAGATGGCGCAAGCCAGCGGTTTATCCCCTGCTACCGCATCATCACCGCCACCGGCGGAAAAACGTATTTTATCAACGCCTATACCAACGAAATGATGCCATGACCAAAAAGACAGCTGTTTTTGCAGAAGGATCCTGTAAAAAAAGCTGTTTTTTTCCTCAGAAAAAGTCTTTCCTCCCTGTGGGAACTATGATATAATCAATCTATTGTGAAGAAATTGGTTCGTTACGACTACTGCATGGCTTTGGTCTCATGTGGAAGGATTACTAGAAAGGTTTGAGCAGTTTCATGGACAAACTTATCATCAACGGCCCTTGCTCTCTGAAGGGTGAAGTTTCCATCAGCGGTGCAAAAAATGCTGCCGTTGCCATTATTCCGGCCGCCATTATGGCAGACGATATTTGTTTGATTGAAAACCTGCCCTGTATTGAAGACGTGGTAAGCCTGAACACCACCATCTCCAAAATGGGTGCGAAAACGGAATTTTTAGATAAACATACCTTAAAAATTGATAGCCGCGGCGTGGAAAATGTTTCTGCCACCTTTGAAGAAGTGCGCAAAATGCGGGCCAGCTATTATCTGCTGGGGGCGCTTTTGGGCCGTTATAAAAAAGCAGAAGTGGCCATGCCCGGGGGATGTGACTTTGGCACCCGCCCCATCGACTTGCATTTGAAAGGCTTCCGCGCCATGGGGGCCGAAGTGACGGTGGAGAGAAACGTCATCAAAATGGAAGCAAAAAAATTGACCGGCGCTTCCATCTATATGGATACCGTTTCCGTGGGGGCCACCATCAATATCATGTTGGCGGCTGTGCTTGCCGAAGGCCGCACCGTCATTGAAAACGCGGCCAAAGAACCCCATATTGTGGATTTGGCCAACTTCTTAAACATCATGGGGGCCAAAATCAAAGGCGCCGGCACCGATGTCATCCGCATCACCGGCGTAGAAAAACTTCACGGCGCCCAATATACCATCATTCCCGAC
>CALWLF010000030.1 GCA_944381455.1 uncultured Clostridia bacterium
ACTTCCATTTCGCCAAACCGCTGGCCGCCAAACTGGGCCTTGCCGCCCAAAGGCTGCTGGGTAACGAGGGAGTAAGGACCGGTGGAGCGGGCATGGATTTTATCGTCTACCAAGTGGTGGAGTTTCAGATAGTGCATGAAACCAACGGTAACCCTGTTATCAAACAATTCGCCGGAGCGGCCATCGCGCAGTTCCACTTTGCCGTCACGGCTTAATTTGACGCCCTTCCACAGTTCTCTATGGTCTCTGTTTTCATATAACTCATCATAAATATCGCCTTGCAGGAGCGGTTTCCATTTTTCGGAGAAGGTTTCCCAGTCGGTGTTCACATAGTCGTTGGCCATTTCCAGCGTATCCATGATGTCGATTTCATCGGCCCCGTCAAAAACAGGCGTTGCCACTTTCCATCCCAGCACGTTGGCGGCCAGGCTCAAGTGGGTTTCCAATACCTGCCCGATGTTCATACGGGAAGGAATACCCAATGGGTTTAATACGATATCCAATGGACGGCCGTTTGGCAAGAAAGGCATATCTTCCACAGGCAGCACGCGGGAAACCACACCTTTGTTCCCGTGACGGCCTGCCATCTTATCGCCCACAGAGATTTTTCTCTTTTGGGCAATATACACACGCACCAGCTGGTTGACCCCTGGGCCGATGTCGTCGCCGTTTTCTCTGGTATAAATCTTCACATCCACAATAATACCCTTGGTACCGTGAGGCACACGCAGGGAGGTATCCCGGACTTCTCTTGCTTTTTCCCCAAAGATGGCCCGCAGCAAACGTTCTTCTGCCGTCAGTTCTGTTTCGCCCTTTGGCGTTACTTTCCCAACCAAAATATCGTTGGGCCGTACTTCGGCGCCGATGCGGATGATGCCTCTTTCGTCCAAATCCCGCAGGGCGTCATCACCTACGTTTGGAATGTCGCGGGTGATTTCTTCTGGTCCCAATTTGGTATCTCTGGCTTCTGCTTCGTATTCGTCGATATGAACAGAAGTATATACGTCCTCTTGCACCAGTCGTTCACTGAGCAATACGGCGTCTTCGTAGTTGTAGCCTTCCCAGGTCATAAACCCAATCAGCGGGTTTTTGCCCAGTGCCAGTTCGCCCTGGCTGGTGGAGGCGCCGTCGGCAATGATCTGGTCGGCTTCCACCATCTGCCCCACATCCACAATGGGGCGCTGGTTGAGGCAGGTGCTCTGGTTGGAGCGCTGGTATTTGATCAGTTTATAAACGTCTTTTTTGCCGTCTTCTGTTTTAATCACAATCTGGTCAGCAGACACCCGTTCCACCACGCCGGCATGTTTTGCGATCACGCAAATGCCGGAGTCCTTGGCCGTTTTATATTCCATACCGGTACCTACGATGGGGCTGTCGGTCACCAGCAGCGGCACAGCCTGGCGCTGCATGTTGGAACCCATCAGGGCACGGTTGGCGTCGTCGTTTTCCAAGAACGGAATCAAGGCCGTCGCCACAGAAACCATCTGTTTTGGCGAAACGTCCATCAAGTTGATCTGGTTTCTGTCCACTTCGATGATTTCTTCCCGATAACGGCCGGAAACTTTTTTATTGACAAAGTAGCCTTCTGCCGTCAGAGGCTCGTTGGCCTGGGCCACCATGTAGTTTTCTTCTTCGTCGGCAGTCACATAAATATATTCATCGGTAACACGAGGCTGGTCGCCGCTGTGGTCGATCAAGCGGTAAGGCGCTTCGATAAAGCCATATTCATTGATGCGGGCAAAGGTAGCCAGGGAGTTAATCAAACCGATGTTGGGACCTTCCGGCGTTTCAATGGGGCACATTCTGCCATAGTGGGAGTGGTGAACGTCACGCACTTCAAAGCCGGCTCTTTCTCTGGAAAGACCGCCAGGGCCCAGGGCAGAAAGACGGCGTTTGTGGGTTAATTCGCTCAGCGGGTTATTCTGGTCCATGAACTGAGACAACTGGGAGCTGCCGAAAAATTCTTTGATGGCAGCTGTCACAGGACGCACGTTAATCAATGCCTGCGGCGTTACAATATCCAGATCCTGGATGGTCATACGTTCTCTGACCACACGTTCCATTCTGGAAAGGCCGATGCGGAACTGGTTTTGCAGCAATTCCCCGACAGAGCGGATACGGCGGTTGCCCAAATGGTCAATATCGTCCACGTTGCCAAACCCATAATCCAGATGCATCACATAATTGATGGAGGCCATAATATCCTGGATGGTGATATGTTTTGGCACCAGTTGATTGTGTTTTTGTTTGATGGCTTCTGCCACTTCTTCTTTGGTGGCATACTCGTCCAAAATGGCTTTGAGAGCCGGATAATATACTTTTTCTTTGATGTTGACGTCTTTTGCCGTCAAGCCAAATTCTGCGATAAATGGATCCAAAGAGACGGTCTGGTTGGTCAGCACCTTGATGATCCGGTCTTCTTCTCCCATAATCATCACATACCCAACGCCAGTATCCTGGATGGCATCGCACAGGTCCATGTCAAGCTTTGCCCCTGCTTCTGCCACCACTTCGCCTGTCATGGGATCTACCACGTTTTCTGCCAGTACAGCGCCTGCAATCCGGTTGCGCAGAGCCAGTTTTTTGTTGAATTTATACCGGCCCACCTTTGCCAGGTCATACCGTTTGGGATCAAAGAACATCCCTCTCAGCAAGGACTCGGAGCTTTCCACCGTCGGTGGTTCGCCGGGGCGCAGTTTTTTGTAGATTTCCACCAAGCCTTCTTCATAGCTTTTGCTGATGTCTTTTTCGATGGTGGCCTGGATTTTCGGCTCGTCGCCAAACATCTGCAAAATTTCGTTGTCGGTGCCAAAGCCCAGGGCACGGATGAGCACCGTCACCGGCACTTTTCTGGTCCGGTCCACACGCACATAAAAAACGTCATTGGAGTCTGTTTCATATTCAAGCCAAGCGCCGCGGTTTGGAATCACCGTGGAGGAAATCAGTTTTTTGCCCACTTTATCAAATTCGGAAGCATAGTAAATGCCAGGAGAACGCACCAGCTGGCTGACGATGACACGTTCTGCCCCGTTGATGACAAAGGTGCCCGTATCGGTCATCAGCGGAAAATCGCCCATGAACAGTTCCTGTTCTTTGATTTCGTCCAGCTCTTTATTGTTGAGACGGGCTTTGATTTTCAGCGGAGCCGCATAGGTGGCATCCCGTTCTTTACATTCTTCAATGGAATACTTTGGTTCGTTGTCCAAAGAAAAATCCGTAAACTCCAGCACCAGATTGCCGCTGAAGTCAGTGATGGGGGAAATGTCCTCAAAGGCTTCTTTCAAGCCTTCTTCCAGAAACCATTTATAGCTGTCTTTCTGGACTTCGATGAGGTTTGGCATTTCCAAAACTTCGTTGATTCTGGAGTAGCTTTTTCTGGTGTTGCTGCCCACTTGAATCGAACTGATTCTGTTTTTCTCCATGGCTCGTCACTCCTCTTGCTTAGTTGAAAAAGATCCCAAAGACAAAAAGATAGAACCCCCAAAAACACGTTTAGACCTTTGTTTGCGCCTCCTTTGATCAGAAACGAAACAAAAGTCGTAAAAATGCGGGAAATTCTAATTTTTTTCAGAAATTTTGGTACTTCAGTACATTTTTTTTTAGAAATTCTTTCGAATTTCTACAAATTTTCATGTCCCCTTTGAAATGGTGTTGTCTTTTTTAGACTGCTGTGCTATAATACGAAATAAATATGAGAAAGACTGCCATTCTAAGGGGCTTGCTTCTCATAATCATAACAAAACGCACCATTTTTGTCAAGATATTTCCGCACAATTTTGTGGCTTTTTTAGGCCCAATGCAACGATATGACGCAGCCTGGGGCTGCGTTTTTTGTTTGCGGAAATCACCAGGTGTCTTTGAGGGGGTAACCAGCATGAAAAAAGAAGCACTATTGCAGCAAGTCTATGAAACAGCCTTTGATTATGAGGCAAAATACGGCGGCTGTGCCCAATGTACCTTAGCTGCCATCCGCACTTGTCTGGGCGGCGTCAGCGCCGATACCTTTACGGCGGCAACGGCTTTGGCCGGCGGCATTGCAGCCAGCGGCAACGCCTGTGGGGCCTGCACCGGAGCCATTTTATCCATCGGCTCTTTCTTGGGCCGGGATTTGGAAAACTTTGGTACACCAGAAGGGTTGAAGGCCAAAAACGATGCCACCATGATTGGCCAGGAGCTGGTGCAAAAGTTCATGGAAACCTATGGCAGTGTACAATGCGCTGATATTCAGAAAAAGCTTTACGGCAAAAGCTATCGCATGTATGTGCCGGAAGAAAAAGAAGCCTTTTTGGCCGCCGGCGGCCATGGACCAGAAGGCTGCACCAAGGTAGTGGCCAACGCCGCAAAATGGGTGACAGAAATTCTCCTCGCCCACGACCTCATCCAAACCGAAGACTGATCAAAAACCCCCGTTTCTTTCCGAAACGGGGGTTTCTTTTTCTTGTTCTGCTATTCTTCTCGTTTTTATTTTGCCGTTGTTGTCTTGATGCCCTGCGCCACTTTTTCCTGGTCCACCAGACTGATGCCAAGGAATACCACACCGCAGACAATCACCATAAAGATGCCTACGCTTTGGAAAATGTTCACCAGTCCAGGCACCACTTTCCAGGCGATGATGGCCGCAATGGAGGCCACAATGGTCCACAGTCCAGCTTTCTGGCTGGTAAATCTGGGAAACAGCAGCGCCCCAATGACAATAAACGATGTCCCAATGGACAAAGAAAGGGCTTGCTGCATGGCATTTAAGATGGCGCCCATCTGAGTGGCAATGAGGTAGGTGACCAAGCTGGCCAGCACCACGATGATTTTATTGACCATCGATTTTTTCTGCTTCATGGCAGGACTGTCACAAAGCCGGTAAACGATGTCGTTGCTGACGGTGGTGGCTAACCCCACAATCATGGAGCAGCCGGTGCCCATATCGGCAGCCCAAAGGCCCGAAAGGGTGATGCCGCCCAACACCGGCGGAATGCTCATCAAAATCTGGGGCAGTGCCTCTGCCGCCACGCCGTCTGGCAACAGCGCCTTGCTGGCAACCCCCAGCAATGCACAAATAAAGCCCACCGGCACCATCAAAACGGCCCCTAAAATATAGCCCAGCCGGGCCGAGCGGTCGTCCTTGCCCGTCAGGCCAATCTGCACCACGCCCTGCACCGAGTTGGTGTTGCCAATCATTACAATCACCCAGCTGAGAATGCCAATCCAGCCCATGCCGGCCGTCAGGCTTAAATAGGGCACATCCGGTTCTGCCGCCACCAGCGTTTCGATGGCCGCCCATCCGCCATGGTTACTGAGCACAATCACCGTTGCCACAATGACACCCACATAAATTAAAATCAAGTTGAGCACATTGGTCAAAGAAACGCTGCCCATGCCGCCAATCATGGCCACCAGCATGAAAATCAAAAAGGAGAAAAAGGTCCCCGTTTCGGTGGTAAAAATTTCTGGCAGCAGCGCCGCCAAAATGGAGCCGCCGGCTTTATATTGCAGCGCAATGATGCCGGACTGGATGATGCACATGGAAATAACCATCACAAAACTGGTTTTTTTGCCGTACATTTCATTAACCAGGGCGCTGATGGTGCTGTAGCCGCTTTTGCGCAGATATTTTACGGCCAAAAACGCCGTCATTACAGCCCCAATGGCCCATGCTGTATCATACCAGCCGGCAGAAAGCCCCACCGAAAAGGCATTTTCTGCAATGCCGATGGTGCTGGCGCCGCCAATGGCCAGCCCGGCAATGGAGCTTGCCACAACGAAAATGCCGTTTTTGCCTTTATAAAGCAGAAAAGCGTCCCCGTCTTTTTTCTGTTTTCTTGACACATGAAAACTAATCCCAAACAATAATACCACATAAGCAATGACAATCAGCAAAGGAATATTCATCCTTTTGCGCCCCCTTCCATACATTCACGGACCAGCCGGTCATATTCCTCTTTCACCTGGGGCACCACATTGCCGCCATAAGGAATCACCGCCACCGTCTTTCCTTCCAAATCCACTTCCTGCATCAAAGATGCCATATCCGAAAAACAAGCAATGCCCATGGCCTGCAATTCTTCCGGCGCCAAAGACGTCAACAGCAGCACCCGCCCCTTGGCCACAGCTTCGCAGGCGGCATAGAAGATATAGCCGCCGATGGTAAAGTTTTGCCGCAAACTTTCATCCAGATGGCCTTCTTTGAGCGGCTCAATCCAATCAAAGAAGTCCTTGGCGCCGCTGCCTTCGCAGCATTCGGCCAATAACACCAGCGTACCGCCCGGCTTCATGGCCCGCACGCCGTTAAAGAGGCTTTTGGTAGACTGATAGAAGTTCAAATCCTTGGGATAGCCGCCGCAGCTGACAAACACCACATCGGCCTCTTCTTCGATGGGCAGACCATAGGATTTTTGGATGTACAGACAGCTTTCCTTCCATGCCAAGTCAAAATCGCCGCAGAAAAGACCGCTGTATGCCCCGGCCGAATTGACACAAAGGCTGATGCCAAAATCAGGATGCACCAGCGCCCCGGCCTCGGCCATATCCAGATGGATGGGATTTTCCATCATGCGGCCGCTGCCCACCCGCGCATCCGATTTGGGTGCTGCAGGATCCAGCGCCCGGCTGTGGTTTTGCTTGATGGTTTTTCTGGAGACAATGCCCGGCACAATGCTTTTTCTGCCGCCGCCATAACCGGCCATGATATGGTGGACGGTGGCGCTGATGACAATCAGCTTGCGGCCAATGGCCAGGGGATTGACAGAAACTTCTGTGCCAAAGGACGTGGTGCCCACATACACCGTTTCGCCGTCACAGTCATGGTCCACCACCTGGGCTACATGGTCTGCCACAAAGGCGCTGGCCATTTTTCTCCGTTCTTCTTCCGTGCTTTTGCGGTGGCTGCCCAGGGCAATGACCACGGCCATCTGTTCATAGGCAACGCCGATTTCTTCTTTCAGATAACGCACCAAAAGCTCGCAGAGAATATCCTGGCGCATCCAAAAGCGGGTCATGTCGCTGATGACAATGGTCACATCGTCTCCCGGCTGCACCACGTCTTTGAGCCGCCGGCCGCCAATGGCCCCTTCTTCCACACAATATCGAAACTGCGCTGCCACATCATCTATGGTTTTCATGGGGTTTTCCAATAAGGTCCGCACTTCTTTTGCCCCATCCAGACAGAGGGGGACTGTCGTTTTTCCATACTTTAACGTCATTGTTTCTTTCATGTTCTTCATCCTTTCATTGCCGCTTACCGGCTTATTCATTTTAACACTTTAAAGCTTTTCAGTCAAATAAATTGAAAGTGAAAAAACAAATTTTCCCAAAAAAAGAGCCTCTTTTTTTAAAGAGGCTCTGGAAAGGACTGTTACACCGGCGCTTTGTCTGCCAAAGCCGGTTCGGTCCGTTCATAAAAAAGATATTCGTCTTGAATATTTTCCAGCGGAATGTCCTGCTGCAGCAGCAGCGAAGTCGTCTCGCTGTGGATTTCTTTCAGCCGGGCAATGTCCTTTTGCCGCACGGTGGCATTCAGCTCCTCTTGGGGCAGTGTCAGCATCTCATAAACGGAGCGGACAATGAAATGGTCCTCTTCTGCCACATTGCGAAATTGAGTCCAGATGGGCACAAAGGAAACGTTTCGGATGACGCCCGGCTCTCCATCTGTTTTTTCCAGCTCAATCTGAAGCAAAATGCTGGCATTTCTGGGCGGTGTCGTTTGGGAAGAGATGAAGTTACCCAAAGAATAAATGACAAAGGCCTCCCGGGTGGAACCGTCGGGGTTTGTTACGGTTTTCATCTCCATGGGCTGAAGCACATGGGGGTGGCTTGCCAGCACCAAATCTGCCCCGGCTTCGATCATCAAATCGGCCCAATTTTGAAAGGTGTCCCGTACATACGTCTCATACTCATTGCCCATATGGGGCAGCACCACAATAAAATCAGGATTTTTTGCCTTGGCCGCCGCAATGTCTGCCTTTACCAATGCTTCCTCCAGCAAGTTGACTTCATAACTTTGGGCCACGGGAATGCCGTTGGTGCCATAAGTATACGACAAAAAGGCGATGCGGATGCCGTTGATGTCTTTGATCAAAATCCGGTCCCGCTCTTCCTGGCTGCGGTAGGTGCCTACATGGTCAATGCCCACGGCGTCTAAAATATCCAGCGTCCGCAGCAATCCTGCTTCTCTTTGATCCATGCAGTGGTTATTGGCCGTAGTCACCAAATCAATGCCGGCATCTTTGGCCGCCTGGGCAAAGGCGTCTGGAGAGTTGAAGGTGGGAAAATCGGAACAGCCGTTTTCTGTGCCGGCAAACACCGTTTCCATGTTACCCACCACCAAGTCGGCCTGGTCAAAATATCGTTTCATATCTTGATAATTATGGGAAAAATCATATTTCCCCGTTTCACTGTCATAGGCTTCGTTATACTGCCAGCTGTGGCACATGATGTCGCCGATGGCCGTCAGGCGCAGGGTATGGGTTTGGGGTTCTTCTATCTCTTCCACCTCTTCTTCCACTGCCACCGGGGCAGCAGGCTTGGGCGCAGAAACGCTCTGGGCGGGCGTACAGCCGCATAACCCAAACAACAAACCAATAACCAGACAAAATGTTTTCATCTTCGACACCTCCTTTTCCCCATCATATCACAAAACAAAACCTTAGGAAAGCAGTTCTTTGTCGGGTTGTCGTTTTTGACTTGTGGATTTGGGGCAGGTAAGCTATAATAAAACCAATGCCACCGAAGAAACGAGGGAACGAACATGATTTCTTATATCAAAGGCACCCTGGAATGGATGGAAGAAGACCGGGTGATTGTGGAAGCAGGCGGCATTGGCTATGGCATTTTTGTCTCTCCCATGACTCTTTCTGCCCTGCCGCCCCTGCACAGCACCGTCCAGCTGTTTACCCATTTTGCCATCAAAGACGACGGCGCAAGCCTCTATGGGTTTTGCTCCATGGACGAGCTGCGGCTGTTTCATCAGCTCATCGGCGTCTCCGGCCTTGGACCAAAGGGCGCCTTGGCTTTGCTGGGGGCCATGCCGGCATCCAGCATCCGCCTGGCCATTGCCACAGAAGATGCCAAAACACTGATGCAGGCGCCGGGGCTTGGCCGCAAAACGGCGCAAAAAATCATCATCGATTTAAAAGACAAGCTGAAAAACGAAGAACTGCTGCCCCAGATGCCGGAAGTGGATGCGCCCCTTTCCGCTGCCCCCAGTGCCAAAACAGAAGCGCTGGAAGCGCTGCTGGCCCTGGGCTATTCCCGCAGCGAGGCCGTCAAAGCCCTCTCCGCTTTGGAAGGAGACGACACCCAGGCCCTCTTAAAGGCAGCACTGAAACAAATGATGAAGTAGGTGAACCAACATGGACTCTCGCATATTAAGCACCGGCTTTCAAGAAGAAGACCAGGAATTGGAAAGCGGCCTGCGCCCCCAATCCCTGGAAAGCTACATCGGACAAGAAAATGTGAAAAACAATTTAAAAGTATTCATCGAAGCGGCCAAAGGCCGGGGAGAAGCCCTGGACCATGTGCTGTTGTATGGTCCGCCGGGGCTTGGCAAAACCACCCTATCCAACATCATCGCCCGCGAACTGGGCGTCCATATCAAAACCACCTCCGGCCCGGCCATTGAACGCCCCGGCGACATGGCAGCCATTTTAAACAACCTGGAAGAAGGGGACGTGCTCTTTGTAGACGAAATCCACCGGCTCAACCGGATGATCGAAGAAATTCTCTATCCGGCCATGGAGGATTTTGTCATTGATATTGTCATCGGCAAAGGGGCTGGGGCTCGCAGCGTACGGCTGGATCTGCCAAAATTTACCCTCATTGGCGCCACCACCCGCATCGGGCTTTTGACGGCGCCCCTGCGGGACCGTTTTGGCGTCATCCAGCGGCTGGATCCCTATACCATCCCCCAGTTAAAAACCATCCTGGCACGCTCGGCCGAGGTGCTGCAAGTGGAATTAGAAGAGGGAGGTGCGGCAGAAATTGCCCGCCGCTCCCGCGGGACGCCGCGCATTGCCAACCGCCTCTTAAAACGGGTGCGGGATTTTGCCCAGGTACGCTACCATGGCATCATCACCGAAGAAGTGGCTAAGGACGCCCTGGATTTACTGGATGTGGATAAGGCCGGCTTGGACCGCATCGACCGGCGGCTGTTACTGGCCATGATGGACCAGTTTGGCGGCAGGCCCGTAGGGGTGGAGACACTGGCCGCCTTCATCAACGAAGAGGCCGAAACCATTGAAGATGTGTATGAACCCTATCTGATTCAGCTGGGGTATTTGCAGCGGACTCCCCGAGGCCGCATTGTCACAGAGGCTGGCTATGCCCACTTTGGGCGCACCATGCCGCAAAAGTAAAAAAGGAGGAACCACATGAACACTGTATTGTATGAAAAAAAAGGCGCCGTAGCCCTTCTCACCATGAACCGTCCAGAAGCTATGAACGCCATCAGCAGCGAAATGATGGAGGAATTGCTGGGCTATCTCTCCCAGGCCGAAGCAGACAAAGACGTTCTTTGTGTTGTGCTGACCGGCGCTGGAGAAAAAGCCTTTTCTGCCGGCGGCGATGTGAAAGAAGAACGGGATAAAACCTTCACCACCGCCTATGGCTTCATTGAAATGGGGCATAAGGTCTGCAAAAAACTGCAATCCCTGCGGGTGCCTGTCATTGCAGCCGTCAACGGCTATGCCTTGGGCGGCGGCATGGAATTTGCCATGGCCTGCGACTTTATCATCGCAGCCGACAAGGCAAAATTTGGCCTGCCTGCCGTAAACCTTGGCATCATCTCCGGTTTTGGCGGCACTCAAAACCTGGTGCGGGCCGTGGGCAAAGCCAGAGCCAAAGAAATCATGTTCACCGGACGCATGGTAAAAGCAGACGAAGCCTTTGCCTTGGGCATTGTGCAAAAAGTGGTGGAAAAAGAACAGCTGATGGCAGAAGTGATGGCTGTGGCAGAAGAAATTGCCTCCAAACCACCCTTTGCCGTCCGCACCATCAAAGAAGTGGTGTCTGTGGGCGTAGAACATGACATGGAAACGGCCTACACCATCGAAACCCAGTATGCCGCCCCTTGCTATGACACCGAGGACAAATACGAAGCCATGACGGCATTTATCGAAAAGAGAAAACCAAATCCCTTTATCAACCGATAAAAAAGAGCGCCTGCAAAGCGGTTAACCAAGAAAAAAACAACCGCAGCAAAAATAAAATAGCTGCAATCCTTTGGATTAAGGATTGCAGCTATCTTTGTTTTCTTAGGAAGCTGCGCCTTGGGCGCCCTTTTGCTCAAACGCTTTTTTGCAAGCCTTTGACTTTTTTATTTCCAAATATCAGCAATGACTTCTTGCGGGATAACAAATTCCGGACTGCCCTGGGCTCCAGCTGCCACTTCATATTTGTCAAAACAAATCACCAGGTTGCCGTCATCGTTGAGATAAAAATTCTGGTCTTTGGCAATGGTGTCAAAGCCTTCTCCTCCCACAGAATTTTCGTCGCCTTTGATCCAGAACATCCCGCCTTCTTCCGCATTCAGCCGCCGCATTTCTTCTTTCAGATATTGACTGATGGGCGTTACATAATCGGCGCCGTCTTGGAATAGACTTTCCAGCGTGATCAGTGTGCCGTTTTTCTTATCAAAGGTATAAAAAGAATGGACTGTCAAAGAGGAACCGGCTGCACTATAGGTATATAAATCGATGGCCAAATACTGTTCGTTGTCTGTCTTCACCTGATAATTCTGCTCCACTCCCATATGGACCTCTTCATCGCCAAATGCTTCTTCCAGCTGCTTTTTGTCCTGCTCAAAGGCAGCAATGACTGCCTTGGCGTTATCTTGAAACTCCTGATTGAGCTGATCTTCCAGCTCCTGATCCAGCAGCCCTTCCACCTGCGGTGTCACCACCGTGGCCGTAAAGCCATGATCCTTCACTTCATAGCGGCCCAGTGTCACAATGTGTACCAAAGAACCTAAAAACGGCACATCAGAAGCCGCATAGGCCAAAGCTGGGCTGACATTGACAGCTGCCGAAGATACCACTGCCACCACAGCAACGGTAGAAAGTGCTCTTTTCCAATTTTTTCTTCTTTTTTCTGCTCTCATGGTCTGTTCAATCCTTTCTCGAAACCCTTCCGATGGGTTTAACGCCTCGTATTCTTTTTTCCAATCCCAGATCTTGTTCATGATACATCCACCTCCATTTGCATCCGCAGCTGTTCCAGCGCGCGGTAAAGCCTGGTTTTTACCGTGTTTTCATTCAAGTCCAACACTTCGCCAATTTCTCCTAAGGTCATTCGTTCAAAATAGCGTAGCACCAGCACCGCTTTATACTTTTCATCCAGCGAGCGCAGCATGTCTTCCACCATCATATGAGAATAATCATCTTGGGTATGTAACAGCAGTTCCATGTCCTCCAGCGTGGAAGTGGTGGTCTTTTTTTGTTTTTGCAGCCATGAGATGGCCGTATTGGAAATGATTTTAAAAAACCAGGGCTTTATTTTTGATGTATCCCGCAAACTGCCAAGCCCCCGCATCGCTTTGATTACGCTTTCATTGACCACGTCTTCAGCGTCTTGCTGATTTTTCATATAGCTATAGGCAAAGCGGTAGGCGCTCGTCAAGTTTTGGTCGATAAACTGACAAAATAAGGTTTGCTTATCCATGGCACTCCTTCCTCTCTTTCTTTTGTCTTACACTAAAAAGACTGACACAAAGGAAAGAAAGTTTCAACAGAAAAAAATTTTCCTTCTCTTGAAGAACATATGCCATTCATAGTAGAATAGCAATAGCATCATTGTATCTGAAAGGGGTTTTGTTATGACCAGTGGGTCTCCGTTTGCGGCCTTTTCCTTTTGGCCTCACTTGACCAGCCAGCAGCAGCAACAGCTCATTCGCCACACCGTCACCCAGTCCTATCCCAAAGGCAGCCTGCTCCACGATGGCAGCACCGACTGCATGGGCGTTCTTTTGGTGCAGCAGGGAAAGCTGCGCATTTATCTCCTTTCCGAAGATGGCCGGGAGGTTACCCTCTACCGCCTTTCCCCAGGTGATCTTTGTATTCTTTCGGCCTCCTGCGCATTGGAAGCCATCACCTTTGACATTTTCATTGAGGCTGAAGTGCCCACCACCCTCAGCCGCATCAATGCCGCCATTTTCCAGCAAGTCATGGAAGAAAACATCTATCTGAAAGCCTTCAGCTATCAGCTCATTGCCGATCGCTTTTCCGATGTGATGTGGCGGATGCAGCAGATTCTGTTTTTGGGCATCGACCGGCGCCTGGCTTGCTTTTTGCTGGAAGAAAGCGCCTCTGTCCAAAGCCCCCAGATCCATCTGACACAAGAACAGCTGGCCAAGCATCTGGGCACAGCCCGAGAAGTGGTCAGCCGTATGTTAAAATACTTTGTAGATGAAAACATGGTCACGTTGTTTCGCGGCGGCGTTACCATCACCGACGAAGAGAAGCTGCGCCGCCTGGCTCCACCGTCTTTTTAACAACCAAACAATGCCTGCGCCCGATGGATATTCTCCTCCGCAGCCACACCAAAAGGACAGCGTCTGGTGCAGCCGCCGCAAGAAATGCAGTCTTTTGCCGTTTGTTTCAGTGCCTGGTACGCCTCCTGGACCGACAAACGGCCGTTTTTTTCTGCCAAGTCTTTATATTTCGTAATCATGGCAATATCCAGTCCGGCAGGGCAGGGCTGGCAATGATTACAATACATACATTGGTCGTGAAAACGGTATAAATCGCTTTGTTCCAACAGGGCTTGATAGCTGCGTGCCTTGGCGTCGGCCTGAAAATAGGCAAGGGCTTCTTCCACTTCCTGCCGGTTTTTCATTCCCGGTAACGCGCAAGTCACCCCTATCTGGTCCAGGGCATAGGCAATACATTGCACCGGAGAAAGGGTCAAAAGCCCCTTTAAATTGCCCCCGGCAAAATGTTCCAATAAATTACCTGCGGCATACGGTTTCATGCCCACAATGCCCACCTGCCGCTCTTTACAAAGCCGGTACAGCGCCTGCACCGAAGGATAGGCCGCCTTTTCTGCTTCCGTCAACACTTCCTCTGGTTCATTTCCCTTCATCCGCTCATGGGCCCGGTCTCTGGGCAGCAGATTGTAAATGGGGTTGACAGGGAACATCAGTACATCAATCAACCCCTTGGAGACGGCCTCCATGGCCACCTTGGTGTTGTGGGAACTAAGCCCAATCCATTTGGCTCTCCCCTGTGCTTTTAGTTCCAGGGCCTTTTGGTACATGGGCCCTGAAAAGATGGTATCGCTATCTTCTTTTGTGTCACAATTATGTAAGAACAAAATGTCAATGACATCCGTCTGCACCAATCGGTAAAACCGCTCGATATACTCCGTCACCACATCCATGTCTCTCGTTTTCCAATATTGCCCCTCCTGGTCTGCACAGCCCAAGTGTCCTGCCAAAATCACCTGATCCCGCCGTCCTTTCAGTGCTTGTCCAATGTTGGCCCGCACCCCATCGGATCCCATAAATAAATCGATATAGTTGATGCCGCCTTCCAAAGACGCATCGATGACTTCTTTCACCTGTTCATAGGGTGCATGCCAGATATATTCTGTGCCCAATGACACAGCACTGACCCATAGCCCGGTTTTTCCCAATGTACGATATTCCATTTGCATTCCTCCTTTTTTTCCATCATAGAGCCTTTGCTTTTTCTTGTCCATAAAAAAAGTCTCTTTTCATTTATTTTTTAGAAAAAACCGGGATTGCGATTTCTTTTGCCAAAAAAGTCCTCTTGCAAAAAAACCATGATAACAACAAAAGGGCAGGAATCCTTTGCTTTTCAAGATTCCTGCTCTCTCTTTTTCCTTCGGCCACGCCAAAAAAATAGCCGTTTTTTTATTTTTCCCGATGTTTTGCCTGACAAATCAGCTGCGTCATGGTGCCCATGGGGCAGTAAACACACCAGGAACGCGGTTTAAACAGCGCCATGGTGAAAATTCCCAGCACTGTGGAGGTGAGCATCACGCTGTAAAACCCAAAGGCAAACTGGCTCACCCATAACGGCACCGTTTCCACCCGATAGGCCCATTGCCAAGGCAGGCGAAAGGTCCATAAAAGCGTCACTGCCTGGCGCAGATCTTGAACACCGGAAAACACCAGATAGGTGTTCCACAGCATTTGAAAAAACATCACAAAAAAGAAAATCAAAAAGCCATAGCGGAAGGCTTTCGTCTTTAAAAACTGGGGCACATCTTTTTTTCTGGATAACCCAAACCGGCCGCCCAGCAGGGCAAATAATTGGCCGCGGCCGCAAAACCGGTTGCAGTACAGCTTATCTTTGCCACCGATGGCCAGCAGCAGCGGAATAAAGAAGCAGAGCAATCCCAGCCAGGCAAACAAAATATTAAAAAAGCCTAAAATCAAATACGCCGCCGAAGCAATCCACAAATAATCATACCAATGCTTTTGTTTCACTGCTCCCTCACCTCCAGCGCAATAACCGACGCCGGGCATTCCTTGGCGCATTTGCCGCAGCCGACGCATTTGTCGCCCACCACCGCAAACAGACCTTTCCACACAGATATGGCCTGCACCGGACAGATTTTTACGCAGCAGCCGCAGGCTACACAAAGCTTTTGATCCACCACCGCTCGTCTTTTTCCCATACCGTTACTCCTTTTCAAAGTGCAGCGCACCTTTTGGACAGACTGCCACACACTGGCCGCAGCCCACACAAGTTTCCTCTACCTTGGGCGCTTGAAATCCCTCCTGCACCAATGCTCCCACCGGACAGACGCGTACTGCTGGGCAGGCATGGTTTTGCGGACAACAAGATACCTCCACTTGCACTTGTTTCATTTAAGCCACCTTCTCTTTTCGTTTTTTTCCAGTATAGAAAAAAACCTCAGTCTTTTCTGTGACTGAGGTTACATAAGAAGCGAAGGCCGTATTGGGGCTGCCGCAGCAGTTTTTCCAGAAGGAAAAAATCTTTTCGTTTTCCACCATTTCAGAAACAGGAGCACTTCTTATCCACAAAAATCCGCCGCCTTTTCCCCATCTGTGAATCTTCGGTCTGTTTCATTACCAATGATAAGACAAGACGGCCTCCCTCGTCTCGCCATCCCAAGCCCGATCCATCGCCGATACATCCATCAGTCTCAGCGCTTCCAGCGGAACATAGACGCTGCCATTTTTCCTTGTCACTTGTTCCGGCAAGTCAAAACTGCCTCCTGCCCGTTCTACCTGGGCCTTTCCCACAGAAAACACCATGGTAAATCGGTCAAACAGCACCGTTGCCTCCTGGGTGCTTTCATTCCAGAGAATGACGGGATCTTTCCAAAAGGGCAGCACCTCCAGCACGGTCCGCAGCTGCACCATGGCATGGCCCGAGGGGCTGACATAAGAAATATCAGGCAGCTCCTGACTGACTCCGTTTACCACCATTTCTCCTTTACCCAATGGGAAACGAATCTCTCCTTCTGCTTGAAACAAAGAGCTCTCTTGCAAATCCTCCAGCAGATAGCCATAGAAAAAAGAAGGATTTATCTGCCGCTCTTCCATCCCCAAAAAGTAGTTGTCCTTCCACCATTGGCCGCCTAATAAAAATAACTCCCATTCTTTTCCCGCATCTTGTCTTGGCAAATAGCCGGTGATGCGAATTTCATTTTCCCCTGCTTTCACCGGTACTCCAAAAACGGCGCCCAGCTCCTCTGCTTGTAAAAACCGGCTTCCCTCCGGCAGGCCATCCGGCATGGAAGGCGTCCCTGTTTCCTTTTTGCGCAGCTGAAAATACACCCACTGCCCCTCTGCTTCTTCAGGAAGTGTGAGCCAGACAATCCCCACCGGCTGACAACGTTCGTCAATATTATGGGAACAGCCCATGGTTTTGATGGAAATTTCTTTGCCTTGCCACAACAAGACCTGGGCTGTGGCGTTGCCGCTGTTTTCTGCCGCAAAAGCAGCAGCCGGGACGCCCAGCAATGACAGAACAAGAAAACAGCAAAAAAATAAGTTTTTCCCTTTCATGCTCTTCGCCTCCTTCCTCTGCACCTCTGTCAGGAAATACCCACCGACATCCATAAACAGATAAAAATAGATAGACCAAAGATACCCAGACCAATGGCCTTCTTTTTCTCTCCTCGGTCCAAGGCTAGTTTGGCATCCCACCACTGGCTCATGCCCCAAATCAGTAGAAGAATCTGTAACCCTTGCAGGGAATTATACATCACGGCCACCACACAGGCAATGGCCAACGCATAGCTACGATATTTTTGCACAAACCCACCTCATTTTCCAATTTTTCTCATCATACCACAAAACCCGTCTTCTGCCAACAAAAGAGCATCCCATCTGCTACAAATCTTTGCGCAAATAAATCATATCCCGCAGCAACACACCATGGTCATAAATTGGGTGATCATATTGCAGAAAAAAGCCCTCCACGCGGTGGGAATAGGAAAATCCACATTTCTGATAAAAAGCAAGTCCTTCCTCTACTTCTCCCGTTCCCACCTGCAAAATCTTGTATCTACTTTGATACGTACGGCACAAAAAATCCACTAAGGCCTTTCCATATCCCCTTCTTTGAAAAGCCGGCTCTGTGGCCAAATTTTTCAGTTCCAGCACGCCTTCTCCCTCCTCTGTCACCACGCAGAGGCTTTTCACCCCATTATCGTTCAATAGATAAAGCGTACCTCGTTCTAAATAACGGTCAATCATGGATTCTTGCTCGTCGGCTAACAGTAATAATGGCAACCATTGTTTTTTATTGTGCGTTACCTCTTTTATTTCCATGCCTTATTCTCCTTTTTCATCTAAAAACAAAAAAATCCTGCCGAAATCTCGACAGGATAAAAACTAGGGTAGCAGGATTCGAACCTGCGAATGACGGAATCAGAATCCGTTGCCTTACCGCTTGGCGATACCCCATTATGAACAAAAAAAGCTGGGCTAGCTGGATTCGAACCAGCGAATGCAGGAGTCAAAGTCCTGTGCCTTACCGCTTGGCGATAGCCCAATAAAAAAGACTCCAAAACCTGTAAGCCATACACTAGACAAACGCCCATGGCATACTGGGCGTTTGTCAATGTAATCTATAAAGCGCGAAACGAGATTCGAACTCGCGACCCTCGCCTTGGCAAGGCGATGCTCTACCACTGAGCCATTCGCGCACACGACAATGCAGTCGAGGGGACTTGAACCCCTACCCAGAAACCCGGACTAGATCCTTAGTCTAGCGCGTATGCCAATTCCGCCACGACTGCAAAAAGAAGTGAGTCACTCGGGGCTCGAACCCGAGACACCTGGATTAAAAGTCCAGTGCTCTACCAACTGAGCTAGTGACCCGTAAAAGTAAGGGTGGATAGTGGGATTCGAACCCACGGCCTCCAGAGCCACAATCTGGCGCGCTAACCAACTGTGCCATATCCACCATGTCGGTTCAAATCGACGTTATCGGGGTGACAGGATTTGAACCTGCGACCTCCTGATCCCAAATCAGGCGCGCTAGCCAAGCTACGCTACACCCCGATATTTTTGATTCCGGCAGCCACTTACTTTCCCGGGCCGTCTCCAGCCAAGTATCATCAGCCGATTGCGTCTTAACCTTCGTGTTCGGAATGGGTACGGGTGTGTCCCGCAACCGCATCACCACCGGAAATCTTTCCTCTCCTGCACCTTCAAAACTGAATAAAGAACTTTGTCAATATCGAGCCGCTTTTGCTTTGGTCAAGCCCTCGGTCTATTAGTACCAGTCAGCTTAATACATTACTGCACTTACACCTCTGGCCTATCTACCTTGTAGTCTTCAAGGGACCTTACTTGCTTTGAGCAATGGGAAATCTTGTATTGAGGGCGGCTTCACGCTTAGATGCCTTCAGCGTTTATCCGTTCCAAACTTGGCTACCCAGCTGTGCATTTGGTATGCAACTGGTCCACCAGTGGTTCGTCCATCCCGGTCCTCTCGTACTAAGGACAGCTCCTCTCAAATTTCCTACTCCCACAACGGATAGGGACCGAACTGTCTCACGACGTTCTGAACCCAGCTCGCGTACCGCTTTAATGGGCGAACAGCCCAACCCT
>CALWLF010000031.1 GCA_944381455.1 uncultured Clostridia bacterium
TGATGGCATAGGCGCATCCCAAGAAAGCCTCCCACTGCACCGCCCAGCAGTGAAAGGATAAACAGCGTGCTTTCCGGCACCCGGCGGCGGTCATGCACAGCCGCCCGTTTATCCCACCACATGACAAGAAGCAGCAAAAGGTTGAGGATGAGATAATAGCCCAGCACAATTTTTGTTAAGGTCTGCATTGTTATTTCACCACATTTCTCCAGTCCAGATCACCACGGTCCAGGGCCAAAAGCAAAATTTCTGCCGTGGCCAGGTTGCTGGCCAGAGGGATATTATGGACGTCACACAGGCGCAGGATGCTGTTGATGTTTGGTTCATAGCTTTTGGAGGCCACCGGATCGCGCAAAAAGATGACCAGGTCGATGTCGTTATTGGCCACTTGGCTGCCCAGCTGCTGCTCGCCGCCCAAGGGGCCGGCCAGATATTTGTGGACAGTCAAATTGGCTGCCGCCTCCACCAAACGTCCGGTGGTGCCGGTGGCAAAAAGAGAATGTTTGGTTAAGATATGCCGGTAGGCAATGCAAAGGTTTTCCATTAGTTTTTTCTTGTTATCGTGTGCAATCAAAGCGATATTCACGGTTATACCTCCTCAAAGATGGATTTTGCACGTTTGACGCCGATGTTGAGCACCAGGCCAACGGCCGCCATGTTGTTCCACATGGAGCTGCCGCCATAGCTGACAAAGGGAAGCGACATCCCGGTGTTGGGAATCAAGTTGACGGCAACGCCTGTATTGACAAAGGCTTGAAAGGCAAACATGCCGCCGATGCCGGCTGCAATCAGCTGGCTGAACAAGTCCCGGCTGCCAAGGGCAATCAGAAGACAGCGGAAGGCCACCACATATTCTAACACCAGCACAGCCGTGCAGCCAGTAAAGCCAAATTCTTCGCCGATGACGGAAAAAATAAAGTCGTTATGAGGTTCTGGCAGGTAGCTTAACTGGTTTAATGTGCCTCCATAGAGCCCTTTGCCCATCAGCTGTCCGGAGCCAATGGCGTTGATGGATTTGAACGTTTGATAATATTCATTGGAGCCTTCCACCGGCCGCAGGAAGGTCAGGATGCGGCTGATTTGGTGGGGTTTTAAGATTTTATCCACGATCAGTGGATCTTCCCGCAGCACGTCCCAGCAGACAAACAGCAAAATGGGGACGGCAACAGCCAGACAAATCAGAATATACCGTTTATCCAGCCCGGCCACAAACAGCTCAATCAAAAGTACGGCGCACAGCACCAAACTGGCCGACAGGGAAGGTTGTTTTTGAATCAGCAGTACGGGGATCAACACGAAAAGGCAAATAAACCCCAGTACAACTATATTATTTATCTGATCTTTATTTTTGTCAATGAGTTTTGCTAGAGAAAAAATCATAATAATTTTGGCAAATTCTGACGGTTGAATACCCAAAGGGCCGATATAAAGCCAGCGGGTGGCATTATTGACGGTGCGGCCAAACAGCAGCACAGCCACCAAAAGGGCCAGTAATATGCCATAAAAGACCAGGTAATAGCGAGAAAGAAATTTATAGTTGACGCAGGAAGCTGCCAGCATGATGGGGATGCCTGTCACAAACCAAATGATTTGGGAATAATAGGTGGAAGCATCTTCGCCCAGGTTGATATGGGTGGCAGAACCAATGCAGACGATGCCGAAAACGGAAAGCAGCACGACGGCGCCAATGAGCCAATAGTCCAGTTGTTGTAGTAATTTTTTATTCATGTGTTTCTCCTAAAACAACAGGCTTCGTGTAAATGACGAAGCCTGTGGAAGTTGTTCGATGTGTGTGCAGCGGCTGCTGGGATGAAGCGCCTTAGTCTTCTTTGGGTGCGCTGCGATGCATGCTTTTGATGGGAATGTTGGCATAAAGCACAGGGACAGTGCCGTTGTGGTCTTCGTTTTCTGTCTGGGTAATGTTGATGTCCAGTTCTTCTTCATCAATTTCCATATAGTTGGAAATGACTTTGATGATGTCGCCTTTGAGCATTTCCAGCACCTGAGAGGAGCAATCCACCCGGTCATGCACCAGCACCAGTTTCAGCCGGTCTTTGGCAACGGAGCCAGAAGCCGGCTCTTTTTTCTTAAAAAAGCCAAAAATATCAAATGCCATAATAGGGGCCCTCCTTTGGTTTAGCTGCGGCGGAAGAGTTTTTTCAGTTTGTCCATGAATGTTTCTTCCACTTCCAGATTCATCAAAGGCACATCTTCGCCCATGATCCGGCGGGTAATGTTGCGGTAAGCCTGTCCGGCTTTGGAGTTTTCGTCGGTAACGGCCGGCTCGCCTTTGTTGGTGGTGATGACAATGGTTTCATCGTCTGGCACCACACCCAAAATATCCACAGCCAAAATTTCCGTCACATCTTCAATGCTCATCATTTCGCCTTTTTTCACCATGTCAATGCGCAGGCGGTTTAAGATGAGGCTGGGGTTTGGCAGCTCGTTTGCTTCCAAAAGACCGATGATGCGGTCGGCATCGCGCACGGCAGAAACTTCCGGCGTGGTGACAACCAAGGCCCGGTCGGCCCCTGCAATGGCGTTTTTAAAGCCCTGTTCAATGCCGGCGGGGCAGTCGATGATGATATAGTCAAAGCCTTCGTCCTTTAAGCTTTGGCAGAGTTTTTGCATTTGTTCTGGCGAAACGGCGTCTTTGTCTCTGGTCTGTGCCGCAGGCAGCAAGAAAAGCCCGGCATAGCGTTTGTCTTTGATGAGGGCGCTTTTTAATTTGCAGTTGCCCTCCACCACGTCCACCAGGTCATAAACGATGCGGTTTTCCAACCCCATCACCACATCCAAGTTTCTTAAGCCGATATCGGCATCCACCAACGCCACTTTTTTGCCGCTGATGGCAAGGCCGCAGCCCAAATTGGCGGAAGTGGTGGTTTTGCCCACGCCGCCTTTGCCGCTGGTTATTACAATCACTTCACCCATGTGTCTTTATCCTCCCGACTATGTGAAATTCCAACGTATCTTCTGTTTGTTACTACTATATCAAAAATATGACGCTTTTGCATTACTTTTTTTGAGCAAAATGGGAAAAGAATCGACAAATGTCTTTTTGAAGGCTTATTCAAAGGCCGAAACATAGACAATGCCGTCTTCCACGTAGGCATATTCTGGATTTTTTAAGGATTTGCTCCGCTCGCCATCTGGAAAACGGGTGATCAGTTCCCCAATGCGCAGCTGGATGGGGTTCATGTTTAAGGCGAAGACATAGGCTTCCGGCTCGCCCATGCTTCCGGCATGGGCAATGCCCTTTAAAGCGCCCAAAATGATGATGTTGCCGGTGGCTTTGACTTGGGCGCCGGGGTTGACGTCGCCCAGGATGACGATGGTGCCGTCATATTCCAGCGACATGCCGCTGCGCAAATTGCCTTTATGAAAATAAGCCATATGTTCTTTGCAAAAGGCGTTTAAGGCGCGGGCTTCCACGTCCGTTTCTTCTGCTTTTCCGGCGGCAGCTTCCTCTTCGGCTTTTGCCTCGGCTTCTTCAATGATGGTTTCCATGGAAGCGCCTGTTTGGGTTAAGGCAATTTCTGGTGTTTCTTCTGCTGTTTCGCCGGCCGAGGCAGTTTGAGGCGATTGGTAGGGATCCTGTTCAAAGGTAATCATGGGTTTTCTCATCCTTCCTAAAAAAATTATGGTGCCAGACGGGTATCCAAATAGCTGTTTTGCGGTGTATAGTTTAACCCCATATATTCTGCAATGATATTTTTGCCCACAATGGCAGCCGGAGAAGGGCTGGTCTCCCCAAAGGGGATCATCACCGTAACGGCAATGAGGGGATCGTCATAGGGGGCAAAGCCCACAAACCAGGTGTGGGAGCTGCGGGTGAGGCTTTCTTGAGCCGTACCGCTTTTGGCGGCAACTTCAATGGGAAAGTCGCTGAATACGGTACGCAGTGTACCTTGGGTGCCGGTGGTCACTTGCAGCATCCCGTCATAAACGGCCTGCAAATTTTCTGGGCTGAAGTTTGCCTGGTGTTTCACCACCGGCGCTTCATCCAAAACCGTGGCGCCTTCTGCCGTTTCCACTTTGGAGACGATGGTTTCTTGATAGAGGGTGCCGCCGTTGGCCAAGGTGGAAATATAGCGGTTCATGTGGGCTGGAGAAAAGTTATTGACCGACTGGCCGATGGCCGCCCGGATGGTGTCGCCGTCGGTCCAGCGGGTTTGGCTGGTGGTGGCTTCCGGGTTTTGCCATTTGATGGTCTGTTCTTTGTATAAAGGAGAGGCCATGTTGGGATCACTTTCGCCAATTTCGATGCCGGTGGGGGTATTAAGGCCAAACATGGCCATATATTCGTCCAAGGTGGCAATGCTTTTTTCGGTGGTGCCTTCCGTTTGGTTGCCCATGCGGTAGGCCAGCTCATAAAAGAAAAAGTTGCAGCTGACTTCCAAGGCTTTGCGTACATCCACGTTTTGATGGCTGCCGCCGCTGGAGGCAATCCAGCACTTGGCATAGGGGGTGCCGGCTTTGGTGAAGGTGCCTTCGTCATAGATGATGGAAGAAGGCGAGATGACGCCCGTCTCCAACCCAGCCATGGCAATGGCCATCTTTAAAGTGGAGCCGGGCGCTTTCTTTTGGGAAAGAGGGCGGTTCACCAAAGGGGTGGAGGGGTGCTGCAGCAAGAAATTGTAGTAATCGTTGTCGAAGGTATTGACCAGGCGGTTATTATCATAGGAAGGATAGGTGACCAGGGCCAGATATTCTCCCGTATGGATATCGTTGATGACCACCGAGCCAGAGCAGGGGTCCAAATCGGTGTCGGCCGGCGTCAGCTGCCCTTCTTCCAACAGGCGGATGACCAGCGAAAGGGGCGAAAGAGCACCGGCGTGCAAAGAGGACAGGTCCTCTTCGCTGAGGGTGATTTTTCCCTGTTCCACCAGCAACTCCAGCATTTCTTTGGAGGAGAGCAGGTTGTTGTTGATGGCATTGATGAGCACTTCCTTGCCGTTATCAAGGGCATCTTCTTCCGAAAGGGAGAAAGCGGGATACTGGGCACGGATCAGGTCTCCGGCCGTTTTTTGCACACCGTCGGCGGCAGAAATAATCTGGGGCAGGGAAATGGTGCCGCAGTTGACCAGAGAAGCAAAAAATTCCTTGAGGGTGATGGGCATATCCTTTAAGGAGGTGGCCTGCAGCTTGCTGATGAGCACATCGGTCAAGGCGTCTTCCAGATAGTCATAGGCGGCAATCTGCAAGTTTTTATCGATGGTTAAAAACACATTGTCGCCGGAGATGGGGGCAATGGTTTCGATGGTGCGGATACGGCGGCCGGAGGAGTCCACTTCCACCAGCATTTCTCCGTCTTCGCCGTTTAATTCCAGCTCAAAAATGCTTTCGATGCCGCTTTTGCCCACGATGTCGCTGGTGGTATAGCCGTATTCTTTCAGGCGGCTGTATTCATTGTCGTCGATTTTGCGGATATAGCCCAGCATATGGGAAAAATATTTTCCGCCAGGATAGGTGCGCAGGGACGAAGTATCGATGTTGACGCCGGGATAATGCTCGTTGTTTTCTTCCACGGCGGCAATGGTCTGGCTGTTGATGTTGAGGGCCACGGTGACCGGTTCGTATTTTCTCCAGCGGTTGAGATAGAGAGAATAGCGAATGGCTGCCATGTCCCGCTTGATGGGTTCGCTTAGGCAGTCAGGAATTTCAAAAAGGTCATATAAGTAGTGCATGGAAGCCGTCGCGTCATAAGAAAGTTCTTCGTCGTCCATTTCCACGCTTTCTTTCCAGTCCAGTTCCTTGGTTTCGTTGCCGTCATACAGGAAGGTATAGGGCTGAGAGGTGGAGATGGGCAGTTCATCGGAGATGGTTTCGCCGTTTTCCTCCAGCAGATGGATGAGGGAAAGGAGCATCAAATTTTTGTCGCTTAGGGACAAAGAGAGGCTGACGGCCTGGCGCAGCTCACTTTCCGAAAGGCTTTGGGCCGTTTCTGAGGCGGAAAGAAATTCTGTTTTCAAGTAGGTAAGCCATTCTTCGGCCGTCCATTTTTTCATTTTGCGGTTGGCGCCCATGGCAGAAAACCAAGCTTCCTGTTCTTCTTCAGAAGAGAAGGTAAAGGCATAGGGGGCAGAGGCGGTGATGGGCAGGGTGTCCAGGAGGGCCCCTGGCGTTTGGGCGTAGTCTTGCACCAGTTCCACAATCATCCGTGCCCGCTCTTCGGCAGAAAAGGAGGCGGCGATGCTGTCATCCAGCTTTAAAGAATAGGCCACTTGGTTGGTGGCCAGGGGCCTGCCGTAGCGGTCGTAAATCATGCCGCGGGAGGCCGGTATGGTCAAATCCTGCATGATGCTGGCCGTCAAGCTCTGCTGATATTCTTCGCCGTGGATGATCTGCAAATAAAACAGCTTGCAGACCACGGCAAAAAACAACACAAAAATGCCGGCCATCATGATGAAGATACGGCTTCTGATAAATTCTAAAAATCGTTCCAAATAGCTTTTCATGGTTCCTCCAAGCAAATCATTTTATGCTGAAAAGCCTGCGTTTGAATTTCTCTTTTTCTTCGGTGGCGCTGTTGACCGAAAACAAAATCCGGTAAATCACTATGGTGCAGACAGTGTTATACACCATCTCCGGCAGGATGATATGAGATAGAAAATACAGGTAATTCAAATGGCCGCGAAACAAGACGCTGGTCAAAAAGATGCTGCTTTCATAGCAGAAAGTGGCCAAAAAGGTCAAAAGCATGGGCATGAGATAGTTTTCCCGGTAAAATCCCTTATTAAACTTTCCGGCAATATAGCCGGTGGCCATGCCCAAAAAAGCGTAATAGCCAATGGACGAGCCAAAAAAGAAGTCTTGCAGCAGCCCGGCAAACAGCCCGACGGCGGCCCCTTCTGTGCTGCCCCGCAATAGCGCCATGGATAAGATGATAATAAGCGCCGTATTGGGCACAACGCCGATGATGGCAATGTGCTGCAAAACGGTGCTTTGTAAAATCAAGTTGAGAAAAAGCACAACGGCCAGGGTAATGACACGTCTCAAGGCGCAGTTCCTCCTTCCCCATCCAAAGCTGCAGCAGAAGGCTGGCTTTCTTCTGTCTGCTGGGCAGAGGTGTCCAAGTCAGACTGGCTTTCTCCCAGTTCTTCTGCCAGCACCAGCACGGAAGAAATGTGTTTAAAATCCACGGCAGGGGCGATGATGGCATATTTGGTTAAACCGTTGGCATCGGTGACCACTTCCTGGACATAGCCGATGGTAAGCCCCGGCGGGTAGACGTCGCTTAAGCCGGAGGTGACAATTTCATCTCCTGTCATAATCTCGCTTTCGGCATCAATATATTCCATCCGGCAAAGGCCCTGGTTCATCAGCGTATAGTCTCCCCGGACCACGCCCAAATCTCCCGTGCGCAGGCTCATGGCCGATACGGAAGAACGGCTGTCCAAAATGGACTGGACCTGGCTGTAATTGGGCCCGGTTTCTGTGATGCGGCCGATGATGCCCTCCGATTCCATGACCACCATATCTGGCAGCACGCCTTTGTTTCGCCCGGCATCAATGAGAAATGTGTCAAACCAGTTGCCGGGATCTTTGGCAATGACCAAGGCGCCGATGCTTTCATAGGCCGGGTATTTTTGGGCCATGTCCAATAGATCGGAAAGACGCTTATTTTCTTCTTCATAGAGGGAAAGACGCTTGTTTTCTGCCTCCAAAAGGGCCACCTGGGCCTTCAGCTCTTCGTTTTCCGCTTCCAAATCCCGTTCTTCAGACAAAGAGGCAATCTGTCCGCCCACATAGCCGGTGACGGTGGAAGAAAGCTTTTGCAGCGGCGTGACCACAAATCCCACGGCGCTGCCCACCAAGCCTGTCTGCTGTTTTAAACCGGCCGTAATGAAGGAGCAAAGCACCAGCAAGACGGCCAGGAGAATGAAAATCTGTTTTTTGTAAGTTTTAAAAAAGTTCAAAGCAAAGGCTCCTTATTACATTCTCAGTTTTTTGGGAGAAAGCAGCACGGTGCGCAGCGTTTCGATGTGTTCCAGCACCAGTCCGGTGCCCATGGCCACACAGTTTAACGGTTCGTTGGCAATGTTGACAGGCATACCCGTTTCTTTGTTGATGAGGGTATCCAGGCCGCTTAACAAAGCGCCGCCGCCGGTGAGGGTGATGCCAAATTCCATGATGTCGGCCGCCAGTTCCGGCGGAGTGGCCTCCAGAGTCTGCTTGATGGAATCGATGATGGCATAAATGGGTTCGCTGATGGCCTCTAAAATTTCGTTGGAGGTGATGGTGATGGTCTTTGGCAGGCCGCTGACCAAATCGCGGCCGCGGATGGCCATCCGTTCTTCCTGGGCCTTTGGATAGGCGCAGCCGATGGTCAGCTTGATTTCTTCTGCCGTCCGTTCGCCAATGGCCAGGTTATATTCTTTTTTGATATAGCTGATGATGTAGGAGTCGATTTCATCGCCGGCTACCCGTAACGAGGTGCTGGTGACAATACCGCCCAGAGAGATGACGGCCACTTCGCTGGTGCCGCCGCCAATATCCACCACCATGCTGCCGGTGGGGCTTTCCACAGGAAGCCCGGCGCCGATGGAGGCGGCCATGGGTTCTTCAATCAAATAAGCATCATTGTTTTTGGCGCCGGCGCCGATGGTGGCTTCCATGACGGCCCGCTTTTCCACTTCCGTCACGCCAGAAGGCACGCAGACAACCACCCGCGGCTTTGGCCCAAAGAGGGAACGGGTGTAGGCTTTGCCGATGAAATAGCGCAGCATGGCCTGGGTGATGTCAAAATCGGCAATGACGCCGTCTTTCATGGGGCGGATGGCAACGATGTTGCCGGGGGTGCGGCCAATCATTTCTTTGGCTTCGTTGCCTACGGCCAGCACTTCTTTGGTTAAGGTGTTGATGGCCACAACGGAAGGCTCATTGACCACAATGCCCTTGCCTTTGACATATACCAGGGTGTTGGCGGTGCCAAGGTCGATACCCATATCTCTGGAAAACATATTTAAAAATCTCCTTTCGGTTCTGGAATAACAAGTTTTGCTGCTGCGGGCACAATACACCCAAAATAGCATATTATATATCATACCTCTTTTTGGTAGTTTTTTCAATAACAATACCATGAACATTATGTGAATGAGAGAAAAATGTAGCCGGCCCCAAGGACCGGGATCGTCAGTTGCCTTTGCTGCTTAAGGGGTTGGATTTTGTTTCAAAAAAAGGATCGTTGAGGGGAGCGGCCTGGTCCTGCTTGTTATAGTCGGCCTGCTGGCGGATCATGGCGTTGGTGGCGGGCGTTTCTTTCTGTTTTTTCTTTTTTTTCATGAAAAAGCCTCCTTTTCTTTTGCCTGTGGCTGTTTTTACCAACAGTTTGTGCCGTTTTTTCTTTGCTATACGAAAAAAGCTGTACGAAGAGGGCTTTTATTTGCTATACTAAACATAATTGGACAAAAAGAAACAAAATGCGTGGACAAAAGGAGGCGCGGCCATGAAACAGGCGGCAGACATTGGTTTTCTCACATCGTTTGCGGTGTATGAAGCATATTTGAAACAAGTGTTGGAAGAACAAGGCCTGGAAGGCAGCGTTCTTTTTGTGCCGCCGGGACAGGAAGCGCAGCTGAAAGGCCGCAGCGAAAAGTTATGGATTTTGACCGATTCTTTGGTGCTGCTGCCGGCAGGAGAGAAGCCGGAAACCATCCAGATGTCGTTTTCTACGGTGGACTGTCTGTATTCGCTGGGAGAGCTTTCCCAGCTGGGGGAAGAGCAGGTGTTTGTGACGGCAGAGGAAGCAGGCAAGGTGGATTTGACGTTATTGACGAAGCTGACAGGCAGGCCCTGCTTTTTTTATGATCCCTGCGAAAGCCGGGAGCATGAACGGTTTTTGGATGCGCCGCCCAAGGGGCTTTATCTGACGGCGGTGGAGGTGATGGAAATGGCCAAGCAGGCAGGGCTTTGCTGCCGGCTGCTGCGCCACCACAAAGATTCTTTAGAGGCTGCCATTGGCCAGGGGAAAAAGATGCTGGAAATAAAAGCCAGGGAAGATGAGAAAAACAAGGAAAACCTGCTGCGCATGGAGCAGTACAAAGTGGTTTTTAATTTCACCAACGACGCCATTTTGGCCACCGATGAAAACGGCATCATCATTGCCGCCAATGACATGGTGTATCAATTTCTCCGCCACGATCCCAAAGACCGGCTGGAAGGAAAGCGCATCGACAAAGTGGTGAAGGGAACGAAAATGATCAAAGCCATGGAAAAAGAGGGCGGCGATGTGGGCGATGTGTTTGAGCTGCCTTACTGTACGGTGCTGACCCACCGCATTCCCATCCAAATTGACGGCAAGTGCAAAGGCGTCGTTTCCACCTTTCAAGACCTGGCAGTGCTCCAAGAGCACGAAAAAAACGCCCGGATGTATTATAAAAATAAAAAGGGGTTTACGGCCAAATATCACTTTGACGACATCAAAGGAAGCAGCAAAAAAATTCAGGAAGTGAAAAATATTGCAAAAAGCTATGCCGCCTCTGCCGCTTCTGTGTTGATTATGGGGGAAACGGGCACGGGCAAAGAGCTTTTTGCCCAAAGCATCCATAACCAAAGCCTGCGCTGCGGCGGCCCCTTTGTGGCGCTCAATTGTGCTGCCATTCCGAAAAATCTGCTGGAGGCCGAGCTGTTTGGCTATGAGGAGGGCGCCTTCACCGGCGCCAGCAAAGGCGGCAAGATGGGGATGTTTGAAATGGCCCATAAGGGCACCATTTTTTTGGACGAAATTGGAGAAATGCCCCTGGAGATGCAGGCCCAGCTGCTGCGGGTGATTCAGGAAAAAGAAGTGCGCCGCATCGGCAGCGACAAAGTGGTGCCGGTGGAGGTGCGGGTCATTTCTGCCACCAACCGCAACCTGCAAGGAGAGGTGGAGGCCGGGCGGTTTCGAGAAGATTTGTTTTACCGGCTGAATGTGCTGGAGTTAAAAATTCCGCCGTTACGGGAGCGGAAAGAAGATATTGCAGAAATTGCCGTTGATTATTTGAAACATTATAATTTCCACAGTTACTGTGCCAATGAAGCCCTTTGGGAACAGATGATTGAAAGCTTGGAAAAACAGGAGCTGCGAGGCAATGTGCGCCAGCTGCAAAACATGCTGGAGCGGCTCAGTGTGATGTTGGAAAATAAGCACATCAACACCAATGCCCTCTTTAGCGAAATTGGCCGGGGCGTGCGGCAGCCGGCGGCAGTGGAGCAGCTGCGCTACGAAGACGAGCCCTTTGAAGCGGCCGATGCAGACCGGTGGGAAAAACAACGGATTTTGCAGGCGCTGAAAAAAAATAATTTCAGCCGCACCAAAACGGCCAAAGAACTGGGCATCAGCCGTTCCACGTTATGGAACAAGATGAAGTATCATAAAATCAATGTGTAAGAAAAAGGAGCGGAAAAGATGAAACGAGTGTTGTTTGTCAATGGCTGTATCCGGGGGAGAGCCGTTTCCAGAAGCTACCGGCTGGCCCAGTCTTTTTTGGCGCCGCTGAAAGAGGATGGCTGTTTGGTGGAAGAGGTGGATTTGGGCGCCGTCTGCCCCAGCTATTTGCAGTATGAAAATTTTGCAGAAAGGGAAGAAAAAATTGCTTCTGGGGCATTAGAAGATGCCATGTTCGACCTGGCCAGACAGTTTGTGTCGGCCGATGTGATCGTAGTTGCGGCTCCGTTTTGGGAATATAGCTTTCCGGCGGTGGTCAAGGCATATATTGAGCAGGTCTCTGTCTGCGGGCTGGCGTTTCGTTATACGCCCCAGGGGGTGCAGGGGCTTTGCAAGGCCAAGGCGTTGGTCTTTTGCACCACCAGAGGCGGCTTTGCCAGCGGCGCAGAGGAATGGCTGGAACAGGGCGGCCGGTATTTAGAGGCCATGTGCCACATGTATGGCATTGAAGAGATGATTATGGTGGCCGCCGAAGGACTGGATATCGAAGGGGCGCCGGTGGAGGAAATTTTGGCCAAAGCCCAGGCGGAGGCAGAGGCAAAGGCACATTTGCTTTGCCAGCAGATGCAATGATCGGCCAGGACAGAGAAAATGGAATGGGATTTGTAAATAAATTGTAAGAAAGTTTATAAAAAATTCTAAAAAAACAGAAAAATCTATGGTATAATAAACAAGGAATGTCATTGAAAGGAAACAACGGCAAAGACCGGAGAAAAGAGGTTTGGTTTTGCAGCAGCCACACAAGCAGCAAAACTGGATGCCGTTGTTTGGGGCAGGAAAGGAGCGGCCGATTGTCATGGAATCGCTGCAAAAAGTACATACCATGATTGGCATGGCCATTTATGATAAACACCTGGGCGCGCAAGATCGCAGAAAGCTGGCGCTGAGCCGGCGAGACTATGTTTACCGGCGAAACCTTGGCCTGCGGCTGGGCGTTGGGTTTGGGTATTTGGTGCTGGCCGGGCTTTATTTTGGATATTTGCTGTTTGTCAAAGAAGCAGATGTGTTTGCACTGTTTTCTAAGCAGACGCTGGTGCGAACGCTGGCAGGACTTCTTGTCGTTTTGGTGGTCTATACGGTGTTGGGTACGGTGATGCACCGAAAAGAATATGACCAGGCAGAAGCGCGCAACGAAATTTATGAACGCAAAATCAATAAACTGGCCCGTTTGCAGGCCCAAGAAAGGACTTATGACCATGAATCCATTGACGGCGATGATACATCGTCTCATCAGACAATATAAACGATATGAAGGGCAGGCCGATGTGGCGCTGAAATTTTTGGGCGGACTGGTGCTGTTTTTTGTGCTTTCCGGCCTGTCCATGGGACAGCTGGGTGCAGGAAGACGACTGCTGTTGACGGTGATACCGGCGGCAGTGACGGTGGTGGCAAGCCCCATGGTGGTGCTGCTGCTGGCGGCGCTGGTGGCCTGTTTTTCTGTGTTTGTGGTTTCGGTGGAGACGGCGGCACTGCTGTTTTTTCTGCTTTGTCTGCTGTTTGTGTTTTATGCGCGGCTGTTTCCCACAGAAAGCCTGATTCTGCCAGGCATGGTGGTGGCCTATGTGTTCCATCTGCCGCAGCTTGCCGTATTGATTGCGGCGCTCTATGTGGGCGTCAAAGCCATTGTGCCGGTGGGGGCGGCAGTGTTTTTTTGGTCCCACTGGCCTTTGATGCAGGAGCTGATGGCGCTTTCGCCCAGAGCCAATTTTACGCCCATGGGTTCTTTGGATACGATGCTTTCCATGTATGAAGTGATCATGGGAAAAGCAGACTGGATGAGCTGGGGCTCGGTGTGGATTGCCTATCTGGTGGCGATTATGGCCGGATTTGCCATCAACCACTTATTTGTAAACTGGGAAAGAGAAAAGGCGCTTTTGGCGGCTGCTTTGGCTGCGGCTGCCGGATTGACGATGGCTGTATTGTTTGGAGGAGCGCAGATCCATCTGCTGTCTTCTTTGGTGCAGACGGCAATTTCGGCCGGACTGATGTACTTATTTTTGCAGGCAGAATATGTGCTGGACTATCCCAAGGCAGAGCGGGTGAAGTTCCAAGATGAGCATTATGTTTACTATGTGAAGGCAGTGCCGAAACTTTCTTGGCCCCGACAGGGCCGTCACCCTAAGGCGTAGGGATAAAACGCCAAAAAAAGAATAGAAAAAGGAGGTGAACACAGAAATGGAAGAGCTGCGGTCGTTTTTTACTAATTTTCAAACGGTCAACATCTCCATGCCGACGGTGGGCATCATTGACTTATTGGATATTTTGATTGTTGCCTTTTTGATTTACCGGATTATGTTCTGGGTGAAAGAAACCAGGGCCTGGGTGCTTTTTAAAGGCATTATGGTGATCTTTTTATTTGCACTGGTGGCGTTGATGCTGCGCCTGACGACGATTCTATGGATTTTTTCCAAGACCATTTCTGTTGGGATCACCGCATTGATTGTTGTTTTTCAGCCGGAGCTGCGCCGGGCGCTGGAGCAGCTGGGCAAAGGCCATCATTTGGTGGGGCTTTTTAAGATGGAGGAAGATACCAACGAAAAATTGAATGAAAAGACCATCGAAGAAATTTTGAAGGCCTGCGGAAAAATGAGCCTGGCCAAAACGGGGGCCTTGATGCTGGTGGAGCGAGAAGTGCCCTTGGGCGATTTTGAGCGCACAGGCATTGCCATTGACGCTGTGGTCACCAGCCAGCTTTTGATCAATATTTTTGAAAAAAACACACCCCTGCACGATGGGGCTGTCATCATCAAACGCAACCGCGTGGCAGCAGCCACCTGCTTTTTGCCCTTGACGGAAAGCAACGACATCAGTATGGAATTGGGCACCAGGCACCGGGCCGGCATTGGCGCCAGCGAAGTTTCCGATGCCTTTGTCATCATCGTTTCAGAAGAAACAGGGGCCCTTTCTTTGGCCTGCGGCGGCGTGCTGTACCGCAATTTGACCATTGACAGTATGCGCAGTATGCTCTCTCAAGGCAATCATGGAACAAAGAAGCGGAAGGTGCTGCTGTGGAAGGGATGGCGAAGCAATGAATAAAAGATTGCAGAAGTTAAAAGAAATCATGATGAAAGACTTTGGATGGAAGCTGCTGTCTTTGGTGATTGCCATTGCCCTTTGGTTTATTGTGCTGAATATTCAAAATCCGGTGGAAAGCCGTAATTTTTCTGCCAATTTGACACTGAACCATTTGCAGCTGCTGGAAGAAAGCGGTCTAGTAGTTACCAACCAAGAAGAATTGGAAAACACAAAAATTTCCATCCGGATCCGCGCCCAGCGCCTGACGCTGGACCGGATTTATCAAAACCGGGATGATATTGAAGCTTATATCGATTTTGGCACCCTGGATCTGGAAGAGATGATCGGCAAGGAAATCAGCGTGGCAGTCCAGATTCGTTTGCCGGCGGGCTCCAGCAACAGCGAAATTGAGCTACGCTCTCCGGCCAATGTGACGGTGCTGGTGGAATATGCCGGCAGTAAAGAAGTGCCGGTGGAAGTGACGGCAGGCGAAGCGGAGCAGAGTGCTTTTGCCCAGCCGGAAATTTCGCCAAGCACTGTAACGGTGACAGGGCCAACTTCTAAGATTGAACAAGTCGTTTCGGCCCAGGGCGTCATCACAGCAGATCCTTTGACCGATGATACCACCTATACTGTGACGCTGCAGGCGGTGGATAGCACAGGAGCGGCTGTAGAAGGCGTAACACTGAGCCAGGAAGAATGCCAGGTTTATCTTCCGCCAAAACAAAGCAAGCGGGTGCAGCTGGTGACAGAAGCAGTCGGTACGCCTGCTGACGGCTATGTGGTGGCAGAGGTCACATGTACGCCGTCGTGGGTTTATATCATTGGCGAAGAAGAATTTCTTGCTACAATCGATGAAATCCGTCTGCCCAGCGTTTCGGTGGAAGGACGGGACGATACAGTCAACAGCAACTATGCCCTTTCTTATTTGCTGCCAGACGGTGTGAGTCTGAAAGAAAATGAACCGGACCGGGCGACCATTACCATCACTTTGGAAGAAGAAGTAAGAAAAACCATTGCGCTGGATGCGGAATCCCTTTCCTATACGGTGCATCTGGAGGAAGGGCTGAAAACAGAAGTTGTTTCCGGCAGCGTGGTCTTTGAAATCAGCGGGGCGGAAGATGTGCTGTCCCATGTGACAGGGGCAAGCATTTCCGGCAGCGTGGAAGTCAGGGATTTGCAGGCAGGCGAATATAGTCTGCCGGTGGATTTGGTGCTGCCAGACGGGGTGCGGCTGGTCAATAATGAGCGGCCTTATGTCACCGTTGTGATATCAGAAGAAGAACAGGGACAGACGGGAGAAACAGAGGAAGAAACGCAGCCGGAACCGGAAGATATGGCTGTGGAGGAAGAATAGGAGGAGATGAAGGGATGAAAAAATTGTTATGTGGCCTGCTGACGGGGATCATGCTGCTGGCACTGCCGACGGCAGGGGCAGCTGCGGCGCCGGTGGTGGCCAAAAATGTGACGCCGCTGACCATTACGTCCAACGAGATTCGTGTATATGACCAGCAGGTATCGACGCTGGCCAGCAGCGCTTTGTATGTGAAACAGGTGGAAACGGAACATTCCGGCCTATCTTCCGGAAACGGCGTGGTAAACCGGGTGTTGACCATCTCCAAAGGCGGCACCTATCAGCTGGAAGGGGCAGCAACCAAAACCCAGATTTATGTAGATGCACCTTCGGAAAAAGTGACGCTGATTTTGAATGATTTGAACTTGAGCTGCGAGTCGGCGCCGGTGCTGGTGGTTAACCGGGCTGCGTCTTTGGAAATTCAGCTGGCAAAGGACAGCGAAAATGCACTTTCCGGCGGTTATTATGAAACGTATGTGGACAGTGTTGGAAAAACCATCTGCCGCGGCGGCGCCATCAGCGCCGACAGCAGCGTTGCCATTACCGGCACCGGAAAACTGGTATTAAACGGCAAAAACAAGGGCTTGGAAGCAACGGGAACCATCTCCCTCTCCTGCGGCTCTTTGACGGTAAAAACGCCGGGGACTTGTGTGGAATCGACGGGAACCAATGGCTCCATTCAAGTGGACGGCGGCACCTATGTCTTGACGGCTTCTAAGGACGGCTGCGCCATGAAAACAGAAGGAGAACTGACCATTTTGGGCGGACAGGTGCAAGCCCTTGCCAAGGGAGACAATAACAGCGGCTTATGGGCAGCAAAAGGCATCACCTGCCAGCGGGGCGCCAGTGTATATTCTGCCGGCATGGTGGAAGAAAACTGGAATAAAATGTCGGAACAGGCATATTTATACCTTGCTTTTGCAGAACAGAGAGACGCCATTTTGATTCAAGTGAAAAACGAATCTGACAAAGTGGTGGCATCGTTCCAAAGTGCAGTCCCTGTCAACTATATGGTATTGACCAATATTGATATCCCCCAGGAAAAAACGTATACGGTCTATGCCAATGGCCAGCAGCTGCAATATGGCGGGCTGTATTCCCTTTCTCAGACACCGGCTTCTGCTGGAACGGTTACGGATGTAGTAAATGAGGCAGTGGACACCGTGTTTGCACCTCAGGCACACGGCTGTTATTTTGGCAATGTGATGAACGCCGGCAGAAATGCCATCGGCGACTATACGGTGCTGACGCCGGAACAGGCTCTGGGCTTTACGGACGTGAAAGAAAGCGACAGTTTCTTTACGGCTGTGCAGTACTGCAAGGAAAACGGTATTTTGCTGGGTGTCAGCGACACAGAATTTGGCGTGAATACAACAGTTTCCCGCGGCATGGCCGTAACGGCGCTTTACCGTCTGGCGGGAGAACCGGCTGTGGATGAAAGCAAGCCGCTGCTCCAGTTCAGCGATGTGTCAGAGGATGCCTATTACAGCCGTGCGGCCAAGTGGGCTGTGGATAACAAAATTATTTATGGCACCACAGAAGGCACATTTATGCCCAATGCAGCCATAACAAGAGAACAAATGGCATTGATTATGTATCGATATGCCACTTATCGCGGCGCCGTTGTCAACACAAGTGATGACATCGTGAAAACTTATACAGGTTATCTTTCCTGGAATGGCAGCCAAAAACAGGCCATTGCCTATTGTGTGAATTATGGGCTGATGCAGGCCGATGAAACCAATGATTTTCAGATGAATGCTCCTGTGACAAGAGCAGAATTGGCACAAATTTTTTATGCCAGAAGCAAATGATGCAGCATCTTTTCCCCTGAAGCCGCCGGCTTTCAGGGGATTTTTTTCATGATATTTTGTGATGGAATGCAGTAGAAAAATTTATATTACTTTTTCTTTGCAGAAAAATGGGAACTGTTTATAATGAAAAGAGAGAGATTTTTTGCGAAAGAGAGGAGAGGAAGGCAGAGAAGGGAGAACATGGGTTGTGAGAAAAGAAGGGTATCGCATGACGGAAGGCAGCATTGTTCGTTGTATGCTGCTGTTTACCATTCCGTTATTTTTGGGCAATATTTTGCAGCAATTATATAACACGGTGGATGTGGCTGTGGTGGGACGATATGTCAGCAGCGCTGCTTTGGCAGCCGTTGGCTCTTCCTCGCCTGTCATCAATATTTTGGTTGGTTTTTACAGCGGCATTGCCACCGGCGCCAGTGCCGTCATTGCCCGTCAGTTTGGGGCAGGCGATCGGGCCCAGCTGCAAAAAGCAGTCCATACCACGTTATGGCTGACATTGATTTTAGGCCTTTTTTCCATGGCTTTTGGCATTTTGGTTTCGCCGACCATTTTGCGTTTGATGCGTGCGCCCCAGGAAGTGTTGGAGGAGGCCGTGGTTTATTTACGGATTTATTTTTGTGGGATTTGGGCACTGATGCTTTATAACATGGGTTCTGCCATATTGCAGGCAGTGGGAGACTCCAGACGGCCGCTGTATTTTCTTTGTTTTACTTCGGCGGTGAATATTGTGCTGGATGTGGTGTTTGTGGTGGTGTTTCAGCTGGGCATTGCCGGGGTGGCCTGGGCGACGGTCATCGCACAAGTGCTTTCGGCGTTGTTGGTGCTTTTGGTTTTGTATCACCAACAGGAATTGTTTGGGCTCCACTGGCGCAACCTTGCCTGTAATCGGCCTTTGGCAACACAAGTGCTGCGGATTGGCTTTCCAAGCGGTCTGCAAAGAAGCATTACATCCATTTCCAACGCCATGGTACAGTCGTATGTCAATGTCTTTGGCACCATTGTCATTGCCGGTTTTAGCGCCTATTTGAAGGTGGATGTTTTTTTGGGGCTGCCCATGCAAAGCCTCAGTTTAGCCATTGTCACCTTTGTCAGCCAGAATGTGGGCGCCGGACAGATTGACCGGGCGAAAAAAGGCGTGATGGTGACGGCGGCGATGGTGTGTGCCATTAACATCACTTGTTGTGTGGCGCTGTGGTTTTTGGGCCGAAGTGCCCTGGGGATCTTTTCCACCGATGGGGCAGTATTGGACTATGGAGAGCAGATGCTGCGACTGCTGCTGCCTTTTTATTTTCTGCTGGGGCTGGCACAAGTTTATGCAGGGGCGCTGCGGGGCTTTGGCAATGCGTTTGCACCGATGGTGATTATGATCTTTAGTTATGTGGTGCTGCGGCAGGTTTTTCTGGTGGCAGCCACCAGAATGTTCCACTCCATGGACATTATTATCATCAACTATCCTGTCACATGGTTTGCTGCCTTTTTTGTGGTATATATTTATTACAAACAGGGCGGATGGAAAAAGAATTTGGATCAAAAGCGAGCTTAAGGACACGGGAGGAGACATCAAGAAAATTTCGTGTTTTTGTCTAAAAAAACATGCGTTTTTCTGTTCAAAATCTACAGAAAAATGGCATGGAACCCTTGTCATGGGGATAAGAACAGATTATAATGGGTAACGGCAAAAACAGAAAAACGGATAAGGGAGATGGGCAAAGTGAAACAGGGAAATGCCATGACAGAGGGCAATATGGTGCAGCAGATTGTATTATTCACCATTCCGCTGTTGCTGGGCAATCTTTTACAGCAGCTTTACAATACGGCCGATGTGGTGGTTGTGGGGCAGTTTGTCAGCAGTGCTGCATTGGCTGCCGTTGGCTCTTCTTCGTCAATTATCAATATGCTGGTGGGTTTTTTCATGGGCGTTTCCACCGGGGCCAGCGCCATCATCTCCCAGTTTTTTGGGGCGGGAGATATGCGAAAGATGCGTCATGCAGTGCATACGACGCTGTTTATCACCATTGTCATTGGGATTTTCTCCACCTTTTTTGGCGTGCTGGCCTCACCCACCATTTTGCATTTGATGCAGACACCGGAAGAGGTGGTGCAGGAGGCTGTTATTTACTTGCGCATTTATTTTCTTGGCATTGGGGCACTGATGATTTATAATATGGGTTCGGCCATTTTGCGGGCTGTGGGCGATTCCAAACGGCCGTTATATTTTCTGGTGGTGACATCGGTCATCAATGTGGTGCTGGATGTGGTGTTTGTGGTGGTGTTCCACTTGGGCATTGCCGGAGTGGCCTGGGCGACGCTGATTGCCCAGGTGGTTTCGGCGGTGCTGGTGATGGTGGTGCTCTACCGCAGCCATGAAATGTTTGGGCTGCATCTGAAAGGCATCCGCTATGACGGGCCTATGGTAGGGCGCATTTTGCAGGTGGGCCTGCCCAGCGGGTTCCAGCAAAGTGTAACGGCCATTTCCAACGTCATGGTACAGTATTATGTCAATGCCTTTGGCACGGCAGTCATTGCTGGGTTTAGTGCCTATTTAAAAATTGATACCTTCCTTTTGATGCCCATGCAGAGCATCAGCTTGGCTGTGGTCACGTTTGTGGGGCAAAATGTGGGCGCTGGACAGATTGACCGGGCAAAAAAAGGCGTTGGCATTTCGGCTGTGCTGGGATTAATCACCAACGGCGTCTGCTGCATCGGGCTGTGGTTTTTCGGGGATCAGGTGGTTGGCATTTTTTCCTCTGATCCGGAGGTAATGGCCTATGGGGTAGAAATCATGAAAATTATGTTGCCGCTGTATTTCTTATTGGGGCTGACACTGATTTATGCCGGGGCCATGCGGGGCTTTGGAGAGGCCGTGCCGCCGATGCTGGCCATGACAGGTTCTTTTGTTGTGCTGCGGCAGATTTTCCTGTTTGTAGGCACCCATCTATTCCAGTCCATGGATGTGATCATTTTTGGCTATCCCATCACCTGGTTTGCCTCTTTTGTCACCCTCTACGGATATTACCGGCTGGGACACTGGGAAAAACGGCATTTTTGGAACAGGAAACAACAGCAGGATCAAAGCCTGTCGGCACAATGAACGAAAGCGCAACTCTATAGTTGGTATATTTTTACGCACAATACAAGTTTTCATTGAAAAAACTGGCCTGAGGAAGTATAATAAAGAGGAAATGCAGAGAAAAACAACTGCTCTGCAAGAGTCTGCTTCCTATGGCCGGTTTTTTTGTGTGGTCAGAAGACTAGACCTGAGGAAGCAGCGGCCGAAGGCCAAAACGGTTCCGATTTTCGCAAAAGAGAAAAAAGAAAAAGGAGTGTTGTAAAAATGGACGTTACAAATGTACTGTTTCCAGGTTACACCGTAGGATCTGGTTTGGAAACCTATGAAAAATTGGGTGAATTGTGCGCAAGATACGGCACAAAAGCCGTTGTCATCGGCGGTGAACGTGCTTTGGCTGCCATCAAACCAGTGCTGACAGAAGCCGTAAAAGGCACCAATATTGAATTGGTTGGCTTTGAATGGTTTGGCGGCGTGGCTTCCTATGAAAACGGTGATCGTCTGTTGGGATTGGACACCGTAAAAGAAGCAGACATGATTTTTGCCTGCGGCGGCGGCAAAGCCATCGACACTTGTAAATATGTGGCCATGAAGGCAGAAAAACCTTTCTTTACCTTCCCCACCATTGCAGCAACTTGTGCTTCCACCACAGCCATTGCCGTTATGTATTATCCAAACGGCGTACAAAAAGATGTGTTTGTGGCTCCAAGACCTGCCATCCATAACTTCATCAATCTGGATATCATTGCAAAAGCACCAGAAGTATATCTATGGGCCGGCATTGGCGATACGCTGGCAAAATACACCGAAGTTCCATTCTCTGCCAGAGGATTGGAATTGGCCCATAAAGACGCACTGCCTGTGATTATGAGCCAGATGACTGGAGATCCATTGCTGAAATATGGCACCAAGGCCATGGAAGATGTGAAAAACAACCGTTCTTCCTTTGAGCTGGAACAAGCTGTGCTGGCTGTAGTTTTGACCAGCGGTCTTGTTTCTTACCTGATTGACATCAACCTCAACAGCGGCATGGCCCATGCAATCTTCTACGGCATGACCGTTCTGCCTCAGATTGAAGAAAGACATCTGCACGGCGAAGTCGTTTCCTATGGCGTGCTTTGTATGTTGATGATGGACAAACAGATGGATAAACTGGCTGAAATCTATAAATTCATGAAATCCATCGGTCTGCCAACCAAACTGGCTGATATGGAAGTAACCGTGGACGAGCTGGATCCTGTATTGGACAGCGCTGTCACCAAATATGACATTGAAGTTGGTCCATATAAGATCACAAAAGAAATGATGCGCCAAGCTATCCTGGATTTGGAAGAATATAACAAAACACATTGAGTTTGTGCAAAACTAACAAAATATTGAGTTGTATGCATTTTTATGCAGAGGTGGTTTTCTGGGTGGAAACCACCTCTTTTTTGTTAGCGTCGTATAATTTTTTAAAAATACAAGGTTAGGAGAGACGAAGTAACAGAGAAAAACGAAAAAAATATGATGATATTTTATGTATTTTGTATAGAATTAAGAAGATATTGAAATGTTATTTTTTTTACAATTTGGAAAGTGATAATTTACACATAGGTTAGTTGACTCTATGTTTAGTATAGAGTTTACAATAATGCTATCAAATACAAAACCGGAAGAAAAACATGTGGCCACATGGGGAGAACTTTTTCGCAGTATTTGATAGCTATTATTTTTTGTTACAACGTGTTACAAGGGAGAGTTTGGTTGCGGCTGTCTGTGGCGATCAGGGGGAGAAACTGGTCGCTATCTCGAGGCGATCAGAAGGAGAACTGGTCGTCATTTCGAGGTGATCAGGAGGAGAAACTGGTCGCCATACAAGGCATTCAGGAGGAGAACCTGGCTGCTTTTGGGACAGAGCATGGACAGAAGCAACCTGTTTTGCTGCCTATACTGGCGCAAAACGAGAAAGGGGAGAAAAAAATGTCCTATTATGAAGCGTTTGGCAATACCATCTATTGGCTAGATGATGTGTTGTGGTCCAAACCATTTATCATTTTTGTGCTTTTGATTGGCGCTTATTTCTTTTTGGGTTCCGGATTATTTACCATTCGTCATTTCAGACATATTATGAAGTACACCTTTGGCCAGGTCATTGGCAAAAAGGAAAGTACAGAAACAGAATCGAAAGAAGGCCAGGTGTCTCCGTTTGAGGCAGCTTGTATTGCCATTGGCGGCTGTGTTGGTAGCGGCAACATCGCCGGTGTGGCTACGGCCATTGCAACAGGCGGCCCTGGGGCTGTGTTCTGGCTGGAAGTTTGGGCTTTCTTTGGGATGATGGTAAAGTGCGTGGAAGTTTCCCTTTCCTGCCATTATCGTGGCAAAAATGAAAAGGGCGAATACTTCGGCGGCACCACCTATATGATGGAAAAAGGCTTTGGCAGACAGATGGGCCATATGAAAGGCGCCATGGTGGTTGCCATCATCTTTGCCATTGGTTTCATCTGCCAGTTCTTGGGCGGCTCCCAGGCTTATTCCATCTCTGAAGTGCTGAACCGGTCCTTTGGTGTGGATATGTTTGGTGTTACCATTGCATACTCCATTATTTTGTATTATGTTATTTGGAAAGGGACACCTCGTGTGGCAAAAGTTGCCACCAAACTGGTGCCTTTCATGTGCGTCGTATTTTTGCTGGGCGGCCTTATTTTGATTGTTGCAAATATTTCCAATGTGCCGCATATGATTTATTCTATCTTCCATGATGCCTTCACTGGCACTGCAGCAGCAGGCGGTTTTGCTGGTGCTGCCGTACAGCAGGCCATCAGCAAAGGTCTGTCCCGCTCCATCAACTCCAA
>CALWLF010000032.1 GCA_944381455.1 uncultured Clostridia bacterium
TGGATGCCCAAGGTATCGCAGATGGCTTCTTCGATGGCGTTGGCGCCGTTGACATGGCAGGCGGTGCCTTTACAGAGCATGATCAGATATTTGCCCATAGGCGCCAGACGGAACTGAGCATAGAAGGTTGCTACCCCAAGAACCTTCGCCGGTTTGTTGCCGGTGCGCAGTGCAATATAGTTTAACAGTTCCACAGGCAGATATCCATAAATATCCTGGGCCTGCTGCAAGATGGTGATAAGCGCCCCTTCCTTATCGGCATAGTGGCGGAACACCTCTTCCATTTTTTCCGGGTCGATGCCCTGCTGCTGCAAAGCGGTTTGACTCGCCTGCACACAGTTGCAGTTGATTTTCATGTTTCACATCTCCTTTTGTCCCCCGATTGTGGCAAGTTTAATAGAAAAATTTTATCATAACCTTCCAAAAATTGCAACCTTTGGCCCAAAAGCTGCATATTTTTTCATTGGTTAGACTACCGTTTTTTGGTTGCAAATGGAACAGAAAACTGCTACACTTTTTACAAGCAAAGGTAGCAAAAAAGGAGGTTTTTTTCCATGAAATACGCATTTTTAGGGGCCGGAAACATGGCTGGCGCCATCATCAAAGGGATGGTGAAAAAGAATGAAAATACATCAAAAGAAATTATGGTCTATGCCGCCAGCACCACCCACACAAAGCCGCTGCAAGAGGCGCTGGGCATTGCCATTGCTTCTGACAGACGAGAACTGCTGGAGGGAGCCGATGTGCTGGTGCTTGCCGTCAAACCCCATATTTTAGACACACTGGTCCAGGATTTGGCCAAGGAGCTGGAGGGCAAAACGCCGCTGATCATTTCCATTGCCGCCGGCAAAACCCTTTCCTACTTAGAAACTGCCTTGGGAAGCGGTCGGCCTTATGTGCGGATTATGCCAAACATCAACGCCAAAATCGGCGCTTCCACCAACGGCTGCTGCTTTGGAACCCATGTGACCGAAGAACAAAAGGCATTGGTACTCCGGCTCTTTGAAACGACAGGCACAGTGACGGTGCTGCCGGAAAATATGTTCAGCATTTTTACTGTCCTGGCAGGCTCTGCCCCAGCCTTTGCCTATCTTTATATGGACGCGCTGGCCCGGGCCGCCCAAAAAGCCGGCATGCCCAAGGCCCAGGCATTGGAAATTGCTTCCAGCGCCGTGCGGGGCAGCGCCGAGATGATTTTACAAAGCGGCGAACACCCCTGGTCTCTCATCGACCAAGTCTGCTCTCCCGGCGGCACCACCATTGAAGGGGTGGCAGCATTGGAAGATAACCGGTTTGAAGCTGCCATCACAAAAGCCTTTGATGCCGTGCTGGCCAAAGATTTGAAAATTCAACAGGGAAAATAAAGAAAAAAGGCCAAAAAGCGATTGCTTTTTGGCCTTTTTATCCCGCTACGCCATTGCAGCGGGGCGTCTCCTTTTTGCCGAAAGGAGGACAAATTTGTTTTTCGGAATAAAGCCTTCCATTGGGGGTAGACAATGCTTTATTCTTGCGGCTCTGCCAAGGTCAGCACAGCCTTTTGAGGGTGCGGGCAAAATGCCACTTGAGGCTTTGCCTTGCCGCAGAGGGCATAGGCCTGCTGCAGCGCCTCATCCAGTTTCGGCACGGGGGACATTCGGATTTGTCGAATTTCCGTCGCCGAAACTCCCTCTGTACATACTATAACGCGAATTTCTCTTTTTAGCAAGTCTATTATTGGCAAAGTGTGATCCATTTGGATGCGGTAGTTGGCAATGGTATAGGCTTTGGCCTTGTCCAGGTCCTCAAACAGCTGTAAGGGTTTTGGAAAATCCACGGAGTTCATGCCTTCTGGAAAAGCGCCATAGAGCACCACCACCGTATCGGGCCGCAGCACATGGTGCATGGCAATGAGGGCCTTGACGCCCTGATATAAGTCGCAGCTGAGGGGCTGGCCGGGACAGATGACGGCAATATCCGGCGCCTTTGGCAGCTTCACATCCACAAAGCGGCGCAAAAAGTCCACGGCGGCCCGGTGGCTGCCTTCCAAAGAGCCGCCGAAGACACCGGCCACTTCCCCGCTGTTATTGACCACAAAGTTAATGGAAAAATGCACGCCAAACATCTTGGCCGTCTCCAGCATATCTTCATGGATGGGGTTTCCTTCCAATTTCCCGGCCCCGGTGCCGGGAGAAAAAATCATTTCCGGCCGATGATTGACCAGGATGGTTTCTTCGGAAGAAACGCCGGGCAGGATGGATTTTCTGCCGCCGGAAAAGCCGGCCATTTCGTGCAGCTCCACTTTGCCGATGGTGATTTTGATATCGCAAAGATAGGCTTTTTTATTAACTTTCACCGGTGTGCCCCGCTGGGTAACGCCCAGGTCGATCAGTGCCGCTTCGTCATAGGGCTCGTGGTTTTCGATGGCCACTTTGCCATAGAGCTCCTGGCCCAAAAAGAGCCGCATTTCTTCTTGTGTGGCCGGCCGGTGCACCCCCAACGCCACAAAAAACGTAATCCCTGATAAGGGCACGCCCCCTGCCACCAGCTCTTCCACCAGCTGGGGCGCCACTTTTGCCGTGGGCACCTGCCGGGTGATATCGGAGATGATGACGGCCGCCGTTTTGGCTTTTTTCATCTCGGCCAATGTCCGAAGCGGCAGGCCGTCTTCCGGCTGGCAAAGGGCTTCCAGATAGACGCTTTTCCCCTTGACTGCCGGCGGATCTCCTGCTTCAAATAATCCCATGCAATGGTCTTTGGGAATGGAAATGGTTCTGTTTTCATCGAAATCCCGGTACACGGCAAAGCCGTTTTCTTCTTGCAACGAATAAATCATTTTTGTACCTCCTCTGCCACAGCCAAAATGGCCTCCTGCAACGTGGAAACCACAAAGTCCATTTCTTCTTCGGTGATTACAAACGGCGGCGCAATCTGCATGGCCTCCCCATGGCGGCCATCGGCACAGCCTTGCACACCGGCCGTCACCATCAGCCCATGGGTAAAACAATAGTCTGCCACCCGGCTGGAAATGGCCACTTCATTGGGCAAAGGCGCCTTTGTTTTTTTGTCTGCCACAAATTCCACGCCGTACATCATGCCAATGCCCCGCACCTGCCCCACAAACGGCAGAGCTTCTAGGGTTTTCAGCTTTTCTAAAAACAGTGCGCCCATTTTTTCACACCGCTCCACCAGATGGTGTTCTTGTAAGTAGGTCATGGCTGCGCTGGCCGCTGCACAGGCCAAGGGATTGGCCGCAAAGGTGAATAAATGGCCGCCTTGGCCGCTGCCTGCCTCCATGGCGGCAACGATTTTTTCATGGACAATGGCCGCCCCCATGGGCATATAGCCGCAGCCCAGACCTTTGGCCACCCCCATGATGTCCGGCGTGATGCCAAAATGGTCCACGGCAAAATTTTTGCCGGTGCGGCCAAAGCCGGTGATGACTTCATCGACACAAAACAAAATATCATAGGCTTCGCAAATGCGCTTGACTTCCTGGATATATTCTGCCGGAGGCACTGCCGCTGCCGCCGTTGTGCCAATGACAGGCTCCAGCACAAAGGCCGCAATGGTATCGGCCCCTTCATACAAAATGGTCCGCTCCAGCTCCTTGGCACACTGCAAGGAGCAGCTGCCATAAGTAAGGCCAAAGGGACAGCGGTAGCAGTTGCAAGGGGCAATATGATACGCCTTTGGCATACAGGCGTCAAAGGATTCCCGCCAGGAAGGGCGGCCGCCCAGGGCCAAGGTGGCAATGGTGTTGCCATGATAGCTTTGCCAGCGGGAAATGATTTTATATTTGGAGGGGCAGCCCCGCTCCAGCTGATACTGTCTGGCAATTTTGATCACCGACTCCATGGCTTCTGAGCCGCCGGAGCAGAAAAACACCCGGCTCATCCCCTTGGGGGCCATGGCGATGATCTGTTGGGCCAGGCGCTCTCTGGCCTCGCTGGTGAAGGTGCCACCATAGGCAAAGGTGGTTTTTTTCATCTGCGCTTCCATGGCCTGCAGCACTTCCGGCACGCTGTGGCCAATGTTGGCCACGGCAATGCCGGCGGCACAATCCAAATAACGGTTTCCTGCCGTGTCATAGACATACATGCCCTCGGCATGGTCCACCACGGGATACTTCTTTTTCAAATCACTGTGTAATACTGCTTCCATCTGTTCGTTCCTCCCTTCTTCCTGCCAAAATCTGCCTGCACGTCGTGGACATGTCCTGCTCCAAGGCCGCTTGAAGCCCGGCCAAATCCTTCCTTCGCACAGCGGCAAGCATGGCCAGATGCACATCCATTTCCTGATCCAAAAATGCCTTTTTCCCTTTTTGCTCCAAACAGTCTGACAGCTGCAGCCGCCGCAGCCGCTTGGTTAAATCCACCAAGTTTTCCAGCTCTCCCCGCACAATGGCCGGGCATTGGCCCACCCATAACCGGTGCAGCCGTTCCTCCAGGCAAAAAAAGTCTTCGATATCGCCTTCTTCCTTTTCCTGCAAAAACATGGCCCTTTGTGCCAGAAGCCCTGTTTCGATGGATGCGATGTCTGCTTCAGCCAAAGCCTCTATGGTCAGTGCCGCCGCCTCCTTTTCCAGCGCCAGGCGAAAGCGGAAAATGGCCTCCACCTCTTCGTCTGTGTAGCTGCGCACAAAGGTGCCGCTGCGCTGGCGGATTTCCACATAGCCGTCTTTTTCCAATGCCTTTAAAGCATTTAATACCGGCGTTTTGCTGACACCCAACGCCTGGGCCAAAGCGCCGATTTCCAGCCGCTCGCTGGGCTGCAGCCGGTTTTCCATAATCTGCTGTTTTAACGACTGATAGACCAAAGTATTTAAACTGGTCACTTCGATTTTTTCCAAATCAATCGCTCCTTTTTTCCACTTGGCGAAAGACCTGGTTTTCCTTCTCTCGCCAGCATCCAAGGCTTTCCCAGTCATCCATCTGCTGGTATAGTGACAGCATAACAGAAACGGACCGATGGCGTCAACAGAAATCTGAAATTTCAGTTTTCTGCTGCACTTCCACCCTTGCTCCTTTCCACACTGCTTTCTCAGAAAAAGCCTGGATTCTGTTTTTTTGGAGAAGATACTGCCACCGATAGAACAAAGTAACGAAAAAAGCAGGCATCCGTTCTCTGACAGAATGCCTGCTCTTTTGTTTTTGGTAAAGATACGCAAAAACGAATCTTTCCTTATTTTTTCATTAAATATTGGCCGTTGAGCAAATCCCGCTCGCTGTTGAAGGGGCGGCCGTTTTCAAAGTTGACAATATTGCTATAGCAATACTGCACCATGTTGATATCGTTATCGGCCGTGTTGCCGCCGGCGTGGGCCGTGGCCGACACATTGGGCAGCAGCAGCAGCGGATGGTTGGCTGGCAGCGGCTCTTCATTAAAGTTATCCATGCCGGCCCCCAAAATCTGCCCCGTGGTCAAGGCTTTTAACAGAGCGTCTTGGTTGACAATGGGGCCGCGGGCCGTGTTAATCAAAACGGCCGTTTTCTTCATCTGAGCAAATTCCTCATCGGAGAACATGTCAATGGTATCCTCTTTTTGTGGGCAGTGGATGGAAATGATGTCCGACGTTTGCAGCAGCTGTTCAAAAGGCACAAAGTCGTAGCCAAACTGGGCTTCCTGCTCCCACTGGCGCACAATGTCATAATACTGCACATGGGCGCCCAAGGCCGTCACCATCTGGGCCACTTTTTTGCCGATGTTCCCCAGGCCCACAATGCCTACCGTTTTGCCGTAAATCATGTAGGAGCGGCCAAAAAATTCGCTTTTGGGCCATTTGCCTTCTTTCAAATTGCGGTTGATGGCAATGAGGTTTCGATAGACCGAGAGCATATGCATCAACGCCAGCTCCGCCACCGGGCGGGAGTTGACGCCGGGGCAGTTGGCCACAGGGATGCCGAGGCTGCCGGCCAGGCGAATGTCGCAGTCGTCAAAGCCAGCCCCCCATTTTTGCAGCAGCTTCAATTCCTTGGCGGCGTAAAAAATCTGGGAATCCACCGCCAGGCGGTTGATGATATAGCTGACATGGGCCAGCTTGTCATATTCTTCGGGGCCGTTCACAAAGGTAATTTCATATCCTTCCGGCACGTGTTCCATCAGCGCCTTTTTGGCGCCGTCAAAATATACTCCAGTCAAACCAATTTGAATCATGAAACGTTCTCCCTTTCTGCCGGCTTATTCCAATACGCCGATTTCTTTGTAGTAGCGTTCTGCCCCTTCGTGTAATGGCAGCCCTGCCAAGTCGGTGACAGCATCTTCCACCGTAATGCCCTGCAAAACGCTGTTGGTTTCGGCCAAGGTGTCAATGTTTTCCCAGAAGGTTTTGGTCAGGTTATACACGGTGTCGGCATCCAAATCGGCGGTGGTGCAGAGGGTGATTTTGATGGCAGAAGTCAAGATATCTTCGTCCTGGCCGTCATAGGTGCCGGCAGGGATGGTATATTCGGCATACCAAGGATAGTCTGCTTTCAGCTGTTCGATGAGGCTTTCGTCCATGCCGATCAGCTTGCCGCCGGCGGTGGAGGTGATTTCCGTTACGGCTGCCGTTGGCACACCGGCCATAATCCAAGCGCCGTCCAGCTGTTTATTGCGCAGCAAGTCGGTGGCTTCGGTAAAGCCTACAAACTGGGCTTTGATGTCATCGGGATAATTCATGCCAAGGGCCGTCAGGTGGATTCTTGTTTCCACTTCGCTGGTGCCGCCGGCAGAGCCTGGGGCAAAGTTTTTGCCCTTCAGTTCCGAAAGAGAGGTGATGCCGCTTTCTTCGCTGACAACCACCTGGTTGGGGTTATAGTACAGCCCGGCCAAAACCCGCAAGTCTTCATTGGGGCGGCCTTCAAAGGTGCCGGTGCCGTGGTAGGATTCATACATGATACTGGTCACAGCCACACCCATTTGTGCCTGGCCGTCGGCAATGAGGTTCAAGTTTTCCACGCCGCCGTTGGAGGCTTGGGCGCTGGCACGGACATTATCCAGCTCGGTGTTCCAAAGGTTGGCAATGGCGCTGCCCAGTGGATACACGGCGCCGGTGGTGGCAGCCGTTGGGAAATTGATGGTCACCACATCGCCGGAGGCGGAGGAAGTTTCTTCGCCTTCTGTTGTTTCTGTGCTTTCTGTTGCACCTTCACTGGCCCCTTCTTGGGTGGTGGAGGCACAGCCGGAAAGCAGGGATACCCCCAAGGTCAAAACAGCCAGCATCGTTACAAGTCGTTTCATAAATCTTCTCTCTCCTTTTCTTTCTTGATTATTCTGAAGCGGCCGCTTTTTGCCGCATCAAGGTGACTTTTTCAAAGGCCAGCACCAGCACAAAACCGGCAACGGCCAGCAAATCGGTGATGGTGCCAGGATCAATGGCAAGGACTGCCACCGCCAGCAAAATCACCCGTTCTGCCACATGGCATTTCTTTAACATCATGCCCTGCAGCGCCGCCGACAAGGCAATGACACCAAGGCTTGCCGTCACAAAGGCCTGCAGCGTTTCCAAAGCGCCAATGCCTTCCACGGTACCAATCAAAAGCACCGGGTTATTGAGGAAGAAGAACGGCAGGATAAAGCCGGTCAGCCCCAATTTCACAGCAATGAGGGACGTTTTGGTCTGGTTGGAATCGGCAATGCCGCTGGCCACATAGCTGCTCATGGCAACAGGCGGCGTAATGTTGGACAGACAGGCGTAAATCAGACAGAACATATGGGCCGACATGGGGATGGCGCCCACGTTTTGCAGCACCGGCACAGCCACAGCCGCCACAATGACATAAGCAGCTACACCTGGCACGCCCATACCCAAAATGGTACTCATGATCATAACCATCAAGCCGCCCAGCATCAGCTGGCCTTCCCCAACGACACGCAGCACGATGTAACCAAAGTTTAACCCAAGGCCGGTCAAGGAGACAGTGCCGATGATGACACCAATGATCACACAGCTGACGCCAACGCTGATGGCGCCTCTGGCCCCTTCCACGGTGGCCTGCAAAATGGTGGTTGGATACATTCTCGTATCTTTTCTAAACCAAGAAGCAATGACGGTGGCAAAAATGGCAGCCACAGCCGCATATAATGGTGTGTAGCCCATAAACATCATCACCATCAGCACCACCAAAGGCAAAATCAGGTGGCCTCTTGTTTTTAACACCACCAAAGCATCTGGAATGTTTTCTTTGGAAAGCCCTTTTAAGCCCAGTTTCTTTGCTTCAAAGTGCACCGAAAACAGCAGCGTTAAATAATACAAAAAGGCGGGAATGGCAGCAGCAATCATCACTTTTGTATAGCTGACGCCAAGGAATTCTGCCATGACAAAGCCCACGGCACCCATGATGGGCGGGGCAAACTGGCCGCCGGTGGAAGCAACGGCTTCTACGGCTGCCGCAAATTCTGCCTTATAACCGGTCTGTTTCATCAGAGGGATGGTGATGGTGCCGGTGGT
>CALWLF010000033.1 GCA_944381455.1 uncultured Clostridia bacterium
CTACCCAGCAGACCTATGGCGAACCTCTGAAGCTGCCTTCCGATCCCGTCAGGGACGAGTACACCTTTGACGGCTGGTACACAGCGGAAACCGGCGGTACGGAGGTGACGGAGGCCACTGTCTACACTACGGACGGCCCTTGCACCTACTATGCCCGGTGGACAAAGGTCCAGGCGTTTTCCGTGACCGTTCCCGCGGTATTGCCGCTGGCCATGGGCGAGGATGGCCGGGTCCACACCAGCGAAGCCAGCATCATCAACCACTCCACCGGCGCTGTGCGGGTATCCAGCATCACCGCGGCGACGAAGAACGGCTGGAAGCTGGTATCCTGGGATACGGACATGGCCCGGGAAAAGGTGGATACCCGCCTGATCGGCTTTACCCTCAACGGAGTGGAGACAAAGGGCGGGGCGGGCAGCGAATCCCTGCCGCTTACCGGAGACTGGACCATTCCCCAGGACGGCAGCCTGCCTTTGCGCTATGACGCGGTGATCTCCGCCCTGTCTCAGCCGGTAAATGAACAGGTGCTATCTATTACGTTCGTACTGGAGTGGGCAGATAGTTCCCTTAATTGATACAAGTATGGTCATCCACCGACCACATAGCAACGTGGGACAGGCTCATGAGGACATATCCCCATGGGCCTGTCCTGCCTGTTCTCTCTTTCATAGATGCCTGTTGGCATCCGAGTTTATCTTTTGGAGGGTCTGGCTGCATGAGCAAACCTTATTTACGGGGCGAAATGTACTATGCTGATCTGGGAGATGGTGTGGGGTCCGAGCAAAATGGTTATCGTCCTGTTTTAATCATTCAAAATGACACTGGAAACAGACACAGCCCCACCGTCATTGTTGCGGCAATCTCCAGCAAGATAGATGCAAAAGCCAAGTTGCCCACCCACTACTTGCTAAAAGCGGAAAACGGCCTGGAACTGCCCTCTCTTGTCCTTCTGGAGCAGCTCCGCACCATTGACAAGCGGCGTCTGGAAACCTACATCGGAAAGCTGGACAAACATCATATCCGGCGGGTCAACCGCGCCCTGGCAAACAGCGTGGGGCTGATCGAAGAAATCCCAAAGGACTTAATCATGTGCCTATGCCCAGCCTGTGCCAACAATTTTTACGGCACGGGCTCTTATTATTTGCGGCGTGTCAATCCGAAGCAGGAGCAACGGGACATCTGTACCTACTGCGGACAGAATATCGGTTACGACTACGAGGTTGTCAAGAAGCCAGCGAGGAGGTGACGATTGAATATGGAAAAACTGATTACCCGTAAGGAGGCGGCGAAACTTTTAGGGATCAGCCTTGCCACTTTGGATGAAGCCCGAAACAGCGGTCTGATTTCCTATATTCAATATGTACCGAATGGCTGTGTCTACTTTACCTCTGCCGGACTCCAGGAGTATATCGCAAAATGCACCCATCGGGCAAAACCGATGGAAAAGAAGGAAACCTATCGCAATGTGCGAGGAAACAAATCGCACCTTTGAGGAAATAGAGCAGTTCTGATAAAACCAAGATACAGCACTGATACTATTTTTCGGAGGTGGAGAAAATGGCTACAAATCCTACCCACTTAAAAACGCCATATCAAGGCTTGTCCAACCTTGCTACGGCGTTTTAGGTGTAATCATAGGGGCTGTTTAATTGTCTTTAAGATAGTGGAAAGCCGCATGGTTACGGCAATTTCCGTGTTGTGCATATATTGACGGAGCAGCCGGTCCAACGGGAGCCACAGGCATGACGGGCGCCGCTGGTCCCACTGGTTTGGCCGGAGCGACTGGTCCAACAGGGCCAGCCGGTGTGACAGGAGCCACAGGCGCCACAGGCCCAACGGGAGCCACCGGTGTGACTGGAGCAACGGGGGCGACGGGCGCAGCTGGAACTACGGGCGCCACGGGAGAAAAAGGAGAAACGGGCCCCACAGGAACTACGGGCCCCACAGGTACAGTGCCTGACGATGTCTTTGCATCTTTTGTCAACACACAATATCCTTTAACAAAAAATACAAGAATTTCAGTTTTTCCGGACATCATTGATACCAGCGGAGCCATTGTTGCCACCAGCTTAACCAATATTACTTTAGAACCAGGATTCTATTTGATTTCTTACCAGGTCTCCGGCATTTTTGCAAAACCAAATTATATGCAGGTAACACCGTATTATAATGGAACGGCGCATTTGGATAAGGGAATTTATTTTGCCACAAACGCCGATGGTTCCAGTGCGTGCGGCAGTGTCTCTTTCATTTTAAAGATAACGGCCAAAACTGATTTTTATCTTTTTTATAATGGCAGCGATGACGCTAGAGACGGAGAAATCACCATGACATTTTTGAAGCTGCGCCGGCCTTTATAAAGCGGTGTTTTTTGAGAAAGACTTGCTTTTTCAAAAGCTTTTTTATACAATAAAAAAGCAGCTTTGTGGCAGGGGCAGAAAAAGGAGAAAAACATGGAAAAACGGCAGATAACAGTGAAAGAAAAATATGGTTTGGTGACGGCCATTGCCATGGTAGTCGGCATTGTCATGGGCAGCGGCGTTTTTTTTAAAGCAGAAAAAGTGCTGCAGTCCACAGGCGGCAATTTGCCCTTGGGGATTTTGGCCTGGGGCATTGGGGCAGCGATTATGCTTTGCTGCGCGTATACCTTTGGGGTAATGGCCACCAAATATTCCCATGTGGGCGGCGCAGTGGACTATGCGGAAAATGTCATTGGGAAAAAATATGCCTATTATCTGGGTTGGTTTTTGGCCGCGATGTATTATCCCTCTTTGACGTCGGTGCTTGGATGGGTTTCGGCCCGGTATCTCTGCGTTTTTGTAGGGCTGGACATTACGGGGCCTCAGTGCATGACCATAGCTGGGTTTTTGCTGATAGCAAGCTTTTGTATGAATGTACTTTCACCTATTTTAGCAGGAAAATTCCAGGTGGCAACAACGGTGATCAAATTGGTGCCGCTTTTGGTGATGGCTGTCATAGGCACCATTATGGGGTTATCCAACGGCATGATGCAGGAAAATTTTACCACGGTGGTGACAGAGGTTTCCGGCGGGAAAGCGCTGTTTATGGCTGTGGTGGCCACCTCATTTGCCTATGAAGGATGGATCATCGCCACCACTATCAATGCAGAAATCAAAGACTCCAAGCGGAACTTGCCGCGGGCGCTTTTCATTGGCACTTTTTTGATTGCAGCCGTTTATATCACCTATTATATTGGCCTGGCTGGGACAGTGCCCAATGCCGCTTTGATGGAAAGCGGCGAAGCAGGGGCAAAAATGGCCTTTGAGACATTGTTTGGCCCTGTGGGTGGTACGTTGATTTTCGTTTTTGTGGTGATTTCTTGTATTGGCACATTAAATGGATTGATGCTGGCCTGCTGCCGCGGGTTTTATGCCTTGGCTGCGCGAAAAGAAGGGCCTTCGCCCCAAATGCTTTCACAGCTGGATTTGATGACCAATATGCCGACCAATGCTTCGGTGGCAGGGTTACTAGTTTGCGGAATTTGGTTTTTATATTTTTATGGTGCTAATTTAGTCAGTCCCAGCTGGTTTGGATTTTTCAGCTTTGATTCCTCGGAATTGCCGATTATCACGCTGTATGGCGCCTATATCCCTATTTTTCTGCTGTTTATGAAAAAAGAGAAAGATTTGCCGGCGTTTCAGCGTTTTGTGATGCCGCTGCTTTCTTTGTGCGGGGCCGTCTTTATGGTGGTTGCGGCCATTGTGGCCCACGGGATGGCTGTGTTGGCTTATTTGATTTTCTTTGCCATTGTGATGCTTTTTGGATTCTGGATGGATCAAAGAAAAAAGAAGACAAAAGAAGAATGACAACAAAAGGATAAGAGGATGGGGACGATGGATTATTTACACCAGTTATTGTTGATTTGCCCGCTGTGCTTTTTGGCGGGCTTTATTGATGCCATTGCCGGCGGCGGCGGGTTGATTTCGCTGCCGGCTTATTTGGCGGCAGGCATTTCGCCGCACTTTGCGGCGGCCACCAACAAATGCTCGTCCACCTTTGGCACATTGGTGGCCTGTGTGCGGTATATGAAAAACAAAAAGCTTCATTATTTGGCGGCGGTGACGGCAGCGGTGGCGGCGTTATTTGGCTCCACACTGGGGGCAATGCTGAACATGGCCATGGATGAGCAGATTTTGCGCTATATCATGATTGCAGCGGTGCCGGTGATTGCCATTTTTTTGCTGGTGAAAAAAGAGTTTGGCCAGGTGGATAGCAGCGGCCGCTTTTCCAAAGGGACCATTGCCTTGCTTTCGGTGGGCATTGGGTTTGTGATTGGGATGTATGACGGATTTTTTGGTCCGGGGACAGGCACCTTTTTATCCCTGGCTTTTTGCGGCATTGTGGGCTTCGATTTGCTGACGGCAAGCGGCAATACAAAAATGGTCAATCTGGCCTCCAATGTGGCGGCTTTTTGCACCTTTGCCTTTTCGGGGCGCATCCTTTGGGGCCTGGGGCTTCCGGGGGCGGCCTTTGGCATTTTGGGCAACTATCTGGGCGCTTCGATGGCCTTAAAGAAGGGGACAAAGTTTATCCGCCCCATGTTTTTTGTGGTGCTGGGCATTTTGCTGGTGAAATTGATTTATGACTTGGCAGCTTGATTTTTTCCTTGCATTTTACGATGGATTGTGGTAAAATAGCCAGCAGTGATACAGCAAAATGCGATGAAGAGGAATAGTAGGCTTTTGTGGCTTTTTCAGAGAGCTGCCGGTGGGTGCAAGGCAGCAAAGCAGAAAGTGCGAACTCGCCTTAAAGCAGCCCGCTGAACGGCCCTTGGGGTTATGTAGGCGGCGCCGGTTTGGTTTTCCGTTATAAAACCGTCAAAGTGTGCCTTGCCTTCCAAGGCAAACTAGAGTGGTAACACGGAGCAGCCCTTCGTCTCTAACAGAGATGAGGGGCTTTATTTGTTTCAAACAAGGAGGAACATGCAAATGGATGCAAAGTATGAATTTCAAGCCATTGAAAAGAAATGGCGCGCTTATTGGGAAGAACACCCGGTAAACGTCTATGATGACAAAAAACCAAGATATTACTGCTTGGATATGTTTCCTTATCCTTCTGGCTCGGGGCTGCATGTGGGCCACTGGAGAGGGTATGTATTAAGCGACGTCATCAGCCGCTATAAAGTATTGCAGGGCTATCAGGTGCTGCACCCCATGGGCTGGGACGCCTTTGGTCTGCCGGCAGAAAACTATGCCATCAAAACCAACACCCATCCGGAAGTGAGCACCAGAGCCAATATCGCCAACGTAAAACGCCAGCTTCACGAAATCAGCGCCATTTATGACTGGGATCGGGAAATCAACACCACCGATAAAGCTTACTACAAATGGACCCAGTGGATTTTTGCCCGGATGTTTGAAAAAGGCTTGGCTTATGAAAAAGAAATGCCGTTAAACTGGTGCCCCAGCTGCAAATGCGTATTGGCCAACGAAGAAGCCACCAACGGCGTTTGCGAACGCTGCGGCGCAACGGTGACCAAGAAAAATCTGCGCCAGTGGATGCTGCGGATTACCCATTATGCAGAACGTCTGCTCAACGACTTGGACAAGCTGAACTGGCCGGAAAAAGTGAAAAAAATGCAGTCCGACTGGATTGGCAAAAGCTATGGCGCCGAAGTGGATTTCAAAATCAAAGACACCGATAAAGCCATCACCGTTTACACCACCCGTCCAGATACCCTTTACGGGGCTACCTTCATGGTGCTTTCTCCAGAACACGCGCTGGTGAAAGAAATTGCGACGGAAGAACAAAAACAGGCTGTAGAAGACTATTGCTTCCAGGCCTCCACCAAATCTTCGGTGGACCGTATGACCGACAAGGAAAAAACAGGCGTCTTCACCGGCCGTTATGGCATCAACCCATTGAGCGGCGACCTGGCGCCTATCTGGGTATCCGACTATGTTTTGGCCGACTATGGTACTGGCGCCATCATGTGCGTACCGGCCCATGACGAACGTGACTTTGCTTTTGCAAAGAAATTTGACCTGCCCATTGTGCCTGTTATTTTGCCAGAAGGCGAAGAAGACAAAGAATTGACCGAAGCCTACACGGGTGACGGCAAAATGGTCAACTCTCCGCTTTTTGAAGGCATGACGGCTTTTGAAGCAAAGAAAAAAGCGCCTTTGATTTTAGAAGAAAAAGGTCTGGGTAAAAAGACCGTGAACTATAAACTGCGCGACTGGGTATTCTCCAGACAGCGGTATTGGGGCGAACCCATCCCCTTGGTACACTGCCCGCACTGCGGCACCGTGGTGGTACCGGACGATCAGCTGCCGGTGGAACTGCCTATGGTGGAAAGCTATCAGCCTACTGATACGGGCGAAAGCCCATTGGCAGCCATGGAAGATTGGGTGAACACCACCTGTCCAAAATGCGGCGGCCCAGCCAAACGGGAAACCAACACCATGCCCCAGTGGGCCGGTTCTTCCTGGTATTTCCTGCGCTATACCGATCCGCACAACGACAAAGAACTGGCAAGCCCGGAAGCATTGGAACAATGGGCACCGGTGGATATGTATGTGGGCGGCATTGAACATGCCGTGCTGCATTTGCTCTATGCCCGTTTCTACACCAAGTTCTTGTATGACATTGGCGTTGTGCCTTTTGACGAACCATTTACCACCCTCTTTAACCAGGGCATGATCAACAAAAACGGTTCCAAGATGAGTAAATCCAAGGGCAATGTGGTTTCTCCTGACGAACTGGTGGCCAAATATGGCTGCGACTCTCTGCGGATGTATGAACTGTTTGTTGGTCCGCCGGAAGTGGACAGCGAATGGGACGACAGCGGCATTGACGGGGTATTCCGTTATTTGAACAAAGTGTGGAAACTGGTGTATACTTATAAAGATCAGCCGGTGGAAGCAACGAAGAAATCGGAATTTATCCGCAACAAAATGATCAAAGACATCACCACCCGTTTGAATGCGTTGACTATGAACACCGTGGTCAGCGGCTTTATGGAATCCACCAGCGAAATGATTGACCTGGCCAAAGAACAACAGGGCATCGACCGGGCTTCTTTGGAAACGCTGTTGATTTTGCTGGCACCATTTACGCCACACATTGCAGAAGAATTGTGGCAGGATATGGGCCACGAAGGCAGTGTCTTTGCCGCCGGATGGCCCGAATGGGACGAAGCAAAACTGGTGCTGGATGAAATTGTGATTCCGCTGCAAATCAATGGCAAAGCCAGAGAAAACATCTCCATCTCCAAAGATGCAGCTAAGGAAGAAGTGCTGGCCAAGGCCAAAGAAGCATTGGCATCTCGTCTGGAAGGCAAGACCATTGTCAAAGAAATTTATGTGCCAGGCAAAATTGTAAACTTTGTAGTAAAATAAAGGCGATGATTGGCCTTTTGGAACAGACCGGCAGGACCGCATTTGGTTTCTGTCGGTCTTTTGCTGTAGACGAAGATTCTTTTTTTTGATATGATAAAAAAGACGGTTTACCGGCGAGAAAAAGCATATACTTTCTCGTAAATAGAAGGAAGAAATCATGTGAAAGGACGATGAACTATGGACACCACCCTTTTTATGCTGGCGATACAAGCCCTTTGCGTTTTGGTGGCAACGACGCTGCACGAGTTTGTGCGGGCTGTTGTTTCCACTTTGCTGGGAGACAAAAAGCCAAAGACAGATGGACGGCTGACCATCAACCCGGCCAAACATTTTGAACCCATTGGGTTCATCTTGGCCCTTTTGACTGGCTGTGGCTGGGGCAAACCGGTGGAGACCAGTGCATTATTTTATAAAAACAGAAAAGCAGGCGTATTGATGACGGCTGTGCTGCCGACGGTGGCCAATGTGGCGCTGGCCTTTGTCTGCGGGCGGCTGCTGAAGCTTCCCATGGGCTATTGGGCAGGCATTGTGCTGGCCTATTTGGTGCGTGTCAACGTGGCGTTAGCCGTTTATAATTTGATGCCGGTGACGCCCATGGACTGTTTAAAAGTGCTTAGTGTTGTTTTGCCGGCCAATACCTATTTTTCCTATCTGCAATATGAAAAACTGGTGCAGATGGTCTTTTTGCTGCTGCTCTTTTTTGGTTATACCAGCGTGGTGTTCCAGCCCATCATTTCTCTGGTGACTACCATTTGCCTGTTATAAATGGAGGAAAGCACCATGGAACCAACCTTGCGTTTGGAACATTTTCAAGGGCCGTTTAGTCTTTTATATCATTTGATTGAACGAAATAAAATCGATTTGTACGATATTCCCATTGCTCAGGTGACAGATCAATATCTGGCCGTGCTGGCAGAGGCAAAGGAAAGAAAGATGGAAATCATGAGCGAGTTTTTGGTGATGGCCGCCACGCTCTTAGAGATGAAAAGCCGGATGCTGCTGCCAAAGCCCAAGGAAGAAAAAGGGGAAGAGGAAGAAGATGTGCGGGAGGCGCTGGTTGCAAAACTGTTGGAATACAAAAAATATCAGCAGGCGGCAAAAGCGCTCAAAGAACGGGAAGAGCAGGGCTCCCATCAAGTCTTTAAGGCGGCAGATGCTTCCTTGGCCCAATGGAAAAAGCCGTTGGAGCCATCGATGGAGGAATTTTTGGGCGATGTGACGCTGGATGATTTATATGCGGCGTTTCAGGAAGTGATGGCAAGGCGAGAAAAAAAGATTGACCGGGTGCGAAGCAGCTTTCGCCGGGTAGAGCGGGATTTGTTTACGGTGGAAGAAAAAATGGATTATATCCAAGACCTGCTGGTGCTGACGCCAAAGGTTTCTTTTTGGGAAGTATTCCGAGCAGAAGCTGGACGGGAAGAAGTGGTGGTGACGTTTTTGGCGCTGCTGGAACTGATGAAGCTTTGCCGGGTGAAAGTAGCCCAGGAGAAAGCGTTTGGGGAAATTGTCATAATGAAGGGTGAAAAAGCAGATGAAACTCAATGAATTGGAAGCGGTGGTGGAGGCCATTTTATTTGTGTCTGGGGATGCAGTGGCTTTATCGGTGCTCTCCGGTGCCATCGAAATGGACAAAGCCACCACAAAGGCCATTGTCAAAAGCCTGGCGGCAAAATATGAAGAGGAACAAAGAGGGCTTCGGATTGTGGAACTGGAAGGAGCCTATCAAATGTGTACGGCTGCCAGCTGTTATGACTATATCCGCACGGTGTACCAAAATGTCAGCCGCCAGGGCTTGACAGAAAGCCTGATGGAAACGCTGGCCATCATTGCCTATAAACAGCCTATTACAAAGGCGCAAATTGAAGAAATCCGCGGTGTGACGGCAGACCATGCCGTCAATAAGCTGGTGGAACGGGGTTTGGTGCAGGAAGTGGGCAGGCTGGACGCTGTGGGGCGGCCGATGCTTTTTGGCACCACCAAGGAATTTTTGCGTTATTTTGGCCTAACCTCCAAAACGGAATTGCCGGCCTTGGGAGAAGAAAGGCAGCAAGAGCAGAATTTGGAGCAGAAATCTGAATGAAAAAAAGGATAGAAAAAACATCCGGAGGAGTTTCCAATGGATGTTTTTTGCTTGGAAAAAGAATGGCAGGTTGCTGCATGCTGTTTTTTGTGCAATTTTTCTTAATATGACTGATTTTGTATTTTTAAAACGCTATATTTTCGGCATCTTAAAAATTATAACTAAAAAAATAACGAAATAGGTTGGTTTCTATTTTTGCATTGGAAAAAACAGATTTATTATTGTATATTTTTTTGAAAAATCTTTTGTATATTTTTTATGAAGAAAAATTGAAATTATCCTTGATTTTAGGTTCAATTGTGATATAATGACCAACAGTAAGAAGGAAATTGAAATGTGATGGAGATGAGAAAAAGATGGAAAACTATAATTTTTTATTAGTAATTGCACTGATTTTATTGTCAACAAAAACCTTTGGGTTGTTGTCCAGCCATGTGCATATGCCGCAGGTGGTGGGGGCGTTGTTGGCCGGTATTATCTTGGGGCCCAGCTGTTTGGGATGGGTGGAAGAGACAGACTTCTTGGTGAAAGCATCGGAAATTGGTGTGATCATGCTGATGTTTATGGCCGGACTTGACACCGATTTATCGGAGTTAAAGAAAACGGGCTTGGCCTCTTTCATCATTGCCGTCATTGGTGTGATTGTACCGCTGATTGGTGGTACAGCTGTTTATTTTTTATTTTTTGCAGAAACCATGGACTTCCAAACGATTTTGCATGGACTGTTTGTGGGTGTTGTGCTGACGGCAACGTCAGTGAGCATCACGGTGGAAACACTGCGGGAAATGGGGAAACTGAGCGGAAAAGTGGGCACTGCCATTGTGGGGGCAGCAGTCATTGATGACATTTTGGGCATCATTGTGCTTTCCTTTATGTCCAGCTTTTCTGATCCAGCAGCAAGTCCTGCCAAAGCAGGATTGCAAATTTTGGCCTTTTTCATCTTCTTGGCCGTTGTTGGCTTGGTGATCCATTATGTATTTCAAAAAATGGAAGAAGTGGTGGGCCAAAAGAGAAGAATTGCCATTTATGCGTTGGCCTTTGCGCTGCTGTTATCTTATGCAGCTGAAACCTTCTTTGGTGTGGCAGATTTAACGGGGGCATATTTTGCTGGGCTGATTCTTTGCAACATTGCAAATTTGCGTCAATATATTGGCAAGAAAGTCAATGTGGCGTCTTATATGATGTTTTCTCCTTTATTTTTTGCCAGCGTCGGCATCAAAACCGATTTATCTGGCCTGACGATGGAATATATCTGGTTTGCGCTGGCACTGCTGGCGGTGGCCATCCTTTCTAAAATCATCGGCTGTGGTTTGGGCGCCAAAATTTGCGGCTTTACCAGTCGGGACTGCCTGCGCATCGGCGCCGGGATGGTAAGCCGTGGGGAAGTTGCGCTGATTGTGGCCCAAAAAGGTCTTTCGGCTGGGCTGATTGCAGCAACAGAAATTCCGGCCGTGGTGCTGGTGGTCATTGCAACGACGTTGATTACACCGCTGTTATTGAGTATTGTGATGAAAGACAGTCCTGCGGAATTGGCAGCAGAACAGAAACAAACGGCATAACGAAGAGAAAAGTCTGGGAAAGCCGTTTCCTAAAAAGCTTTTCTCCGCTTTCTTCTTGCAATATAACGATGGCATGCAGAAGAATTTGGCCGCAGTAAAAGAGAGATAGCTGAAATCCTTTGTATCATAAGGGTTTGGGCTATCTCTTTTTTATGCAGCCCACGGCGCCCTTATTAAAAAAAGCTTTGACTTGCTTGTCTTGTTGGGAAATGGTATGATAAAAAAGTAAGGCAACGATAACGGCAAGGACAAAGGAGGCATAGAGTATGTATGGCTGTGTAAAACTGCACGAAAAAGACACAGTGGCAACGGCAATTTTGCCCATTTCATCCGGTGATGAGGTGCATTACCGCTTTGGAGGCCAGGAGCTGACGGTCAAAGCATGTACGGATGTACCTGTATACCACAAACTGGCACTGATTGACTTGAAAAAAGGAGACGTGGTGACAAAATACGGTCAAAGAATTGGCTATGCACTGGAAGACATCCCTCAAGGGGCTCATGTGCACACCCATAATCTCTATAGTACCATGCCAAAAGAAGCGTCTGCACAGGAGGAATGATCATGAAACTAAAAGGATATCGCCGCCCCGATGGCAGAATCGGGATTCGCAACCATGTGCTGGTTTTGCCCTGTTCCCTTTGCGCCAGCGAAACGGCACGCTTTGCAGCAAGTTTAGTAGATGGCGCCGTATACATTCCAAACCAGGGTGGATGTGCGTTGGTGAAAAAGGATTTGGAAATTACGCTGGAGGTGCTTTCCGGTCTGGCGGCAAACCCCAATGTCTATGGCACCGTTATCATTGGCAATAACTGTGAGGGGGTGCAGGCCAGCTTGCTGGCAGAGAGGATTCGCCAAAAAACAAACAAACCGCTGGAGTCTGTCGTCATTCGCGATGCGGGCGGCACCATCAAGGCTGTGGAACTGGCCAGCCGTTATGCAGCACAGATGAGCCGGGAGGCAGGCATGCTGGAAAAAGAAGAATTTGATATTTCTGAGCTGATTTTGGGCACCGAATGCGGCGGCAGCGATCCCACCAGCGGTCTGGCGGCCAATCCCGTGCTGGGCAAAGTCAGCGACCAGCTGGTGAAACTGGGGGCAACGGTGATTTTAAGCGAAACATCGGAACTGGTGGGGACAGAAGAGGTGTTGGCACCCCGCTGCAAGGATGAAGCAACCAAAGAGAAACTGCTGCGCATCATCCGGGAAAATGAAGCCCACTTTGAACGGGCCGGTGAAAGTTTGCGCTTTGGGAACCCTTCCCCAGGCAACAAAGAAGGGGGCTTAACGACACTGGAAGAAAAATCTCTGGGCTGCATCCATAAAGCCGGCGAAAGCACCATCATGGATGTATATGGTTATGGAGAAATGATCCATTCCAAGGGCTTAGTGGTGATGGATACGCCAGGACAAGACATTGCATCCATTGCGGCTATGGTGGCCGGCGGCGCCCAGCTGGTGATTTTTACCACAGGACGCGGTACGCCAACGGGCAATGCCATTGTGCCTGTTATTAAAATGACTGGCAATGCCGAAACGGCTCAGCTGATGGCTGACAACATTGACTTTGACGCCAGCAGCGCCATTACCGAAGGAAGGGATATGGAAGAACTGGCCAAGGAACTGTTTGCCCTTACGGTGCAGACGGCAAACGGACAAAAGACCAAGGCTGAAAGCTTGGGCTTCCATGATATGTCCCTGGCAAGAGAATGTAATTTCTGCTGATTTTCTTTTGTGAAACGCAGAAAAAAACCGCGTTTTGAACCCCTGCCCGATTATGGCAGGGGTTTTCTTGTATAAAGAAAACCACGCGTTAGACGCGTGGTTCAAAAGAGCCTTTTGGCGTTGAGGTAGAAGAAAAAACTCCTTTTCACTATAATGAGATTGCGGTCTGCCAACTGCAAGGAATATAGTGAAAAGGAGGTCCGTATATGGGAATTACGGATATACATAGTTTATCGCATACAAAATGGAATTGCAAATAT
>CALWLF010000034.1 GCA_944381455.1 uncultured Clostridia bacterium
TTAATTTCAGAATGATTCTTTTGTACATTCCTCACTGCCTCCTTCATTTTGGAAGGAAATCCTTCCTCCCTACTAATTTACCATATTCCCATCAAAAATTCAACGTCTTTCACGAATTGTCTTTTTCTATGCCAAAAAGCTGCCGCTGCTGTTTTCAAACGGCGAAAAACTGTGTATACTGAAAGCAAAAGGAGGCGATACAATGCCCAACATGGTAGATCTCATCATCAAAAAGCGAGACGGCCTATCCCTTTCGCCGCAGGAAATGGAACAATTCGTTTCTGCCGTGACGAAAGATGACATTGCCGATTATCAAACATCGGCCATGCTGATGGCCATGTTTTTGCAAGGTTTAACGCCAGAGGAAACTGTTGTCCTCACCCACGCCATGACTCATTCCGGCGCCGTCATGGACCTTTCGGCCATCCCCGGCAAAAAAGCAGACAAGCATTCCACCGGCGGCGTCGCTGACACTACGACGCTGATTTTGGCGCCGCTGGTTGCTTCCTGCGGTGTGCCGGTCTTTAAAATGAGCGGCCGGGGGCTTGGCTTTTCCGGCGGCACCCTGGATAAATTGGAATCCATCCCCGGCTTTTCCACCGCCCTTTCGCCCGAAGCAGCCATTGCCCTTTGTAAAAAAAGCGGCCTGGTGGTCATGGGGCAGACAAAAGACCTGACGCCGGCCGACCAAAAGCTCTATGCCCTGCGGGATGTGACAGGCACCGTGGACAGCATTCCCCTCATCGTCAGCAGCATCATGAGCAAAAAAATTGCCGCCGGAGCCGACACCATTGTGTTGGATGTCAAATGCGGCAGCGGCGCCTTCATGAAGGACCTGCCTTCGGCGCAGTCGCTGGCCCGGCAGATGGTGCAAATCGGCCGTTCCTTGGGGCGGCGTGTGTCGGCCGTGCTTTCTTCCATGGCCCAGCCGCTGGGGCTTTTGATTGGAAACGCCCTGGAAGTGAAGGAGGCCATTGCCGTCTTAAAAGGCGAAACTGGCGGCGATTTGCTGGAGGTATCGCTGGAGCTTGGCAGCCGGATGCTGTTATTGACCGATGCCGTTTCATCGGTGGAAGAGGGAAAAACGCTGCTGCGCCGTCAAATTGAAACGGGCGCCGGGCTTGACCAGCTGGAGCGCCTCATCACCCAGCAAGGCGGCGATGCTGCTGTTTTGAAAGATCCGGACCGTTTGCCAAATGCTGCGGCCTCTTTGGAAGTGAGAGCAGCCAAAAGCGGCTATCTTTGCGCCATGGATACGGCCTCCATCGGCCATACCTCTGTGCTTTTGGGTGCTGGGCGAGTGAAAAAGACAGACGCCATCGATCCTGCCGCCGGCATTGCCATGGCCGTCCGGCTGGGCGATTTTGTTCAAGAGGGCCAGCTTTTGGGCACACTCTATGCCCGTAACGACGGCCTTTGCGCCCAAGGCGCCGCCCTTTTTGCCAGCGCCTTTACTTTTTCAGAGGAAAAACAAGCACTGCCACCGTTGATTTTAGACATCATAGAGGAGGAGACGAAATGAAACGAGCCGTTTTAATTGTCATGGACAGCGTCGGCATCGGTGCGCTGCCCGATGCCGCTTCCTTCGGCGATGAAGGAAGCAACACGTTGGTCAATATCAAAAAAGCCCGCCCCGCTATGTCCCTGCCCCATTTGGTTTCCCTGGGGCTTGGCAACATTGATGGCGAAGAGATCCACCTGCTGGGGCATACCGATGCGCCTTTGGGCGCCTTTGGCAAAATGGCCGAGCGCTCTTCTGCCAAAGACACCACCACCGGACATTGGGAAATTGCGGGGCTGCCCACCTTTTCCCCCTTTCCCACCTTCACCAAAACCGGCTTCCCGGCCGAGGTGATGGGAAGGCTGGAGGCAGAAGCGGGACTGAGTTTTCTAGGCAATCTCGCTGCCTCCGGCACCGAAATCATCCAAGAACTGGGCGACGAGCACCTGAAAACCGGCTTTCCCATCGTCTATACTTCTGCCGACAGCGTCTTTCAAATTGCGGCCCATGAAAGCATTTTTCCGCCGGAAAAACTGTATGACCTCTGCCGCACTGCCAGAGCCATCCTCACCGGCCCCTATGGCGTAGCCCGTGTCATTGCCCGCCCCTTTACCGGCACCCATGGCAATTACACCAGGACGAAAAACAGAAAAGACTTTTCCCTGCCGCCCACCGGCACTACCTTGCTGGATGCCTGTGCAGCCGCCGGGAAAACAGTGGCTGCCGTTGGCAAAATTGAAGATATTTTTGCCATGCGATCCATCACCAAAAGCATCCACTCCACCAATAATGCCGAAGGCGTAGAGGCAACGCTTTCCTTCCTAGCAGAAGATTTTTCGGGGCTTTTGTTTGTCAATTTGGTGGATTTTGATATGTTGTATGGCCACCGCAACGATGTGGATGGCTATCAAACTGCCCTAGAAGCCTTCGATGCCGCCTTGCCAACCATCCTTTCTGCCTTAAAAGAGGACGATGTGCTTTTTATTACTGCCGACCACGGCTGCGATCCCACCACCGCCAGCACCGACCATTCCAGAGAATATGTGCCTTTGCTCATTTACGGAAAAGAAATCCGCCCCGGCCGCAATCTGGGTATCCGTTCTTCCTTTGCCGATTTGGGCAAAACCATTGCCGAAGGGCTGGGCATTGCCAACGAGCTGGCTGGAGAAAGCGTTTGGTCAATGATAAAACGGCCATAAATTGTCATATTTTTTTCATTGCTGAAACATATGAAAAAGATAAACTCCGGTCTTACCAGACAATTTTATCCATTGTTATTTCTGTATTTTAAAAAATACAATACGGATTTTCGTTTATTGTTCTGATATTGAAACATGTGGAATGGATGAAAAAAGAAACAACAACAAATTGTTTCTTTCATTTCCATCTATTTTTATAATTATATATTCCATTCCTCTTTGTTTTCCAAATTCTGTCTGTCGTTTTTTGGTGAAAGCGACAAGAAAAAAAGGGCTTGTTGTATGAAAATCTGCATTTTTTTCTAAAAAACAAACCAGATGATCCTTTCTTCCTGCGCCTTGCCTTTCTCTATTTCCTATGCTACCATGGAAGCACAGCAGCAGGAAGCGGTGTTGCAGCTGGTCTATGTTTTGAGGGAGACAAGACCTTTGATCTGTTGCAGCCAGGATGCTGCAATCCATTCTTGCCCGAATCCTTTGCAAAAAGGATTCTTCCTTGCTCAACAAACAAGATATATTTTTTGCTGCATCCAAGCAGCAAAGTTCCTCTTTGTTGTTGTTTCAAGAACATCTTTAATTAAGGTAAGCATTCAAAAAAAGGCGGACCAGTCTGTTTTCACACTGTCCGCCTTTTTTGTTTTGCTTTTCATTTGCTGACTTCCAACCTTTGTTGAAATCCGAAAAAAAATCAACTGTTTTTTCGCGATTTTTTCTCCTTTTTTCCAATGGAAATCAGCTAATTTTGAATGATTCTCCTCTAACCTTCCATTCTTTTCTAGAGAAACTGTTGAAAACCCTATTGATTAAACAGATATTTATTAGTTTAATTATATAGTTTTTCCTATTTTTCTTCCATTTTTCCCATTGACAAAAATCAGAAAAAAATCATTGACGTACCCTACCAGGTATGCTATCTTGTTACAGACAACAAAGCCGGCCATCAGGTCTGGCTGATCTTATATCAAACAGTTGGAAAAGAAAAAAGGAGGATTTCACATGAAGAAAAAAATGCTGGCTCTTACTCTAGCAGCCATGTTATCAGCAGGCGTTATTTCTGGCTGCACAGCCAAAAATGAATCTGAAGACAACATGGATGCAGTGGAAAATACGCAAACAACAGAAGAAACCGAACCATCTGCACAAGAAACCCAAACACAGTACGCCATGAAAGCAGGCACCACCGCCCCCAACGCCCATCCTTATATGCTGGGGTTAGAAAAAATGGATGAATTATTCCGCGAAAAAACAGATGGCGCCTTGACCTTGGATGTCTATGGCAGCTCCCAGCTGGGCTCGGAACGCGACTTGATTGAAAAACTGCAACTAGGCACCCTGGAGATGACCTGTGTCTCCACAGCTCCTCTCTCCGGCCTTACCGATGCCTTTTTGGTCTTTGACCTGCCTTTCTTGTTTGAAAACGAAGCACAGGCTCGGGCTGTCATGGACAGTGAGGTGGGCACAGAAATTTTGCACAGCGTAGACGAACAGGGCATGATTGGCCTTGGCTGGTTTGAAAACGGGTTCCGCAACATCACCAATAACGTGCGCCCCATCGAAACGCCAGCAGACTTAAACGGCCTGAAAATCAGAACCATGGAAAACCCAATGCACATGGATGCCTTTGAAGTGATGGGCGCTGTCGCCACACCAATGGCCATGGATAAAGTATTTTCTGCCTTGGAGCAAAACACCATTGATGGACAGGAAAACCCCATCCCCATCATCGAAACCCACCAGTTTGACCAGGTGCAGACCTATCTTTCCATGACAGGACATCTGTTTAGCCCAGCCCCTGTGCTCATGAGCAAATCTTATTATGACGCGCTGCCTGCCGAATACCAGACTGCTGTCCAAGAAGCCGTGACAGAAGCAGTTGCCTATGAAAGAGAGCAAATTGACCTGCAAACAGAATCTGGCCTTGCTGCACTGCAGGAAAGAGGGATGCAGGTTAATGTTCCAGATAAAGCTGCTTTCCAAGAGGCTACTGCATCGATCTATGATGAATGCATCAAAGAAGGCCCCAGCTGCGTTTCTCCTGACATCTATCAGCGCGTGCTGGATGTCATTGCATCTGTTCCATCGTCTGCACAGGAAGAAGCTGCCCAATAACTCATTTTCTTACTGCCAGTTTTTTATCAAGAAAACTGGCAGCTTTTTTTATTACAAGCAAATACTCTTTGTCAATGTTGCGTTTTTTTCTTTTCTTTCTTTGAAAAGAGCGTTCTTTTTCTCCTTTGTTGTTTCTAATTTTTTCTCCATAAAATTAGTAAATCAGACAGTTGCATTTCATTTTCAAGAGGGAAGGCCGAATGTTTTTGAGAAGTAATAAAGTTTTTTTTGTATAATAGTTCTAAATGTGTTTGTATAATCGACCTGCATTTGTGATTACCAAACAGCCTGCTTTTTTTCCAATATTGACTTTGCCTATATTGTATGTTACATTAGTTTCGTAAGATATTGAAATGGATGGGTAAATTTTCATTGGAATGCCTGCATTCCTCTCCCTCACTTGGAAATCTGCCTCTGATTCCATTTCAAATGAATCTAACAACAAAAGGAGGATACTTAGATGAAGAAAAAAGTTTTGGCTCTTACCTTGGCTGCAATTCTCTGTGTAGGCGCTTTTGCTGGCTGCTCTTCTGCCAACAATACAGAAGAAAGCCCCACCACTGAAACCACCGAAGGAACCGAAGAAACCACAGAAGCCACTGGCGAAGCTGGCGAATATGCCATGATCGCAGGTACTTCCGTACCTGACAACCATCCATACGCCCTTGGTATGGACAAAATCGGTGAATTGGTAAGCGAAAAAACCAGCGGTGCTGTTACCCTGGACGTATTCAACAACTCTCAGCTGGGTTCTGAACGTGACTTGATCGAAGGCCTGCAGCTGGGCTCTGTACAGATGACCTGTGTATCTACAGCTCCTCTGTCCGGTTTCACCGATATGTTCCTGGTATTCGACTTGCCTTTCCTGTTCCAAAACAGTGAAGAAGCATATGCCGTACTGGACAGCGAAGTTGGTACAGAAATCCTGACCAGCGTTGAAGAACAAGGCCTCATCGGCTTGGCTTGGTTTGAAAATGGTTTCCGTAATGTAACCAACAGCAAACTGCCAATCGAAAAACCAGAAGACCTGCAGGGCATCAAAATCAGAACCATGGAAAACCCAATGCACATGGCTTGCTTCCAGATCATGGGCGCTGACCCAACTCCAATGGCCATGGGCGAAGTGTTCACCGCACTGCAGCAAAAAACCATCGATGCACAGGAAAACCCTGTTCCTATCATCGAAACCAACAAATTTGACGAAGTTCAGGATTACCTGTCTCTGACCGGCCACCTGTACAGCCCAACTCCTGTATTCATCGGCAAAGCATACTTTGATGCACTGCCAGCTGAATATCAGACTGCTGTAGAAGAAGCTGCTGCTGAAGCTGCTCCTTACCAGAGAGAACAGATCAACATTCAAAACGAAGAAGGTCTGGTTGCTCTGCAGGAAAGAGGTATGCAGGTAAACGAACCTGACAAAGCTCCTTTCCAGGAAGCTACTGCTCCTATCTATGAAGAATACATCAAAGACGAAGCCGGTTGTGTATCTCCTGACATCTACAACCGTGTGCTGGAAGTAATTGAAAGCGTAAGAGCTGGCGCATAATTGCCCCTCGCTTTTTCGATTCTATCTTTGAACCATGGCCCTGCCCTTTGCGGCAGGGCTTTTTTTTCGTATCCATTTGTGGTATACTACAGCCAACGAGTGCTTCACGTTTCGTTTTCATCCAGAAAGAAGGAGGTCCTTTTCTGTGTCTTTTCAACGCATTTCTTCTGCAACGCCCACCCCACCACCCAAAGGCGCCTTTTTAAGCGGCGACGGCAAGCGCCTGCTGGCTCAGTACGCCCTTTCTTGGGGCGCTGTTTTGCTTTCTTTTTTCCTGAGAAGAAAACTGCGTACTGTTTGGAAAGGGAAAAATAGCAAGAGGATAGTTGCGCCCAAGGCAAAAATCAAGTATAATAAAAGATAGACTGTAAAAAAGAAAGGACGAATCACCATGAAATTAGGTATCGGCGTTCAAACGCCGGAGTCCATATCTCCATACTTCTCCATAAACGCCGCTAAAGCCTGATACAGCGCGGTTTTACGCAAAACCAATCAAATTATAAGTTCATATTTCTCTATGCAGCCCCACGCGGAAGTGGCGTAAAAATGGCGTAGAGAAATCGGCTAATTTGCAGATGGGAAAGAGCACTACTACTTTGAGAAAGCACAAGATGAGCACGGCCTATACAAACGGGCCGTGCTCATCTTTTTTATACTGTCAAATGGTTTCGTGCTTACTTGTCATCGCTATTGGCGGGATTTTGACGAAAATCCTCTTGAACACCTTCGTTCAGATCAAAGCACATCGTTTTCGCATCAGCGACCCAGAAACCGCGAACGCGGTACCGCTTACCCGGCACCCAATCCTCGCCCGTGGCAGCACGGAGCGGTTCCAGAAGATTCTTGCTGGAAATCGTCACAACGCCCTTCTGTTCGCCCCGCGGTTTGGAGAACTTAAAGCCCTTCGGCTCACTGCTCTTGCACATACGAATTGCGAACACCTTTGCCTTGGCATCCAGCAGGCACAACACATAAGCGGGATAACCCATATCCTCCAGCACCTTCTTGCTGAATGCTAAGCGGGGCAATCAGCGTGTCAAAATGGGCGTT
>CALWLF010000035.1 GCA_944381455.1 uncultured Clostridia bacterium
CCATCATCGACGAAACGCTCAACCAGTTTTATTGGTATTATCAGGCGGATTCGCTGCAATATGCCAGCACCACCATCCCCCAAGAGACCGAGGAGACGGCGGCGATCTTTGCGGCCTCGGCCGAAAGCGGCTATGACCTAAGCCGCTATGCCGGGCGGGAGGCGGTGGTCTATACAGTGCGGTTGCAACAGTTTAACCATGCCGATGGCGGCCTATGCACCTTTTATTTTGTGGGAGACACCCTGGCTGGAGTGTATCATGGGGCGGCAGACGATCCCGGGGCGGCCTATGCCCTCTCTGTCCGCAATCCCTTTGCCAAGGGGACGGTGTTTGCCTCCTATGAAAGCGATGCACCTCTGCTTTCCTATGAGCGCACCACCAGCCGCCAGATGCCGGACGGATTTTCTGCCAGTTATATCGATGAACAGCAGCATCATTGGTATGTGTCCTTAAACGGCCATCAGCTGATGCTCTATCGGTTCCAAAACGGCTATTTTTCCTTGCAGCAGGTTCTCAACGTCCAGTCTCAGACGGGACTTTTGCCCCTGTCGGCCGCTTTTACAGCCGATGGCGGGTTGGCGGTGATTGTGGGTTCGGAAGCAGAAAATGCCAACGACAGCGGCCAGGTGCGCCATATCAGCGAAAAAGCCGTCTTTTATGATGCTGCTTTTCGCCTGACAGGCGAGGAAATCTCTTTCACCAGCGGCAGCTATTCCTGCGCCGCCCTGGTAGACGGCGAAACGGCCTTTCTCAACGAAAACACCATGGAAACCTACGCCTATACCCAAGAAGGCTGGGTGCGCCAGGCCGTTTACACTCTGGGTGTGGGGGCCACGGCTTTTTTGGAAACAGACTTGGATGGAGATGGAAAAAAGGAATATCTGCTCACCGATGGGCTGGATTTATATTTGTTCCAGAAGGAGGGGCAGTCCTTCCACTGCATTTGGCGCACCAATGTGGGCGTAGAAAGCTTCAGCGGCTTTTTATACAGCGGAGATACCAATGGCGACGGTGTGCAGGAGATTTATGTTTCCGATGCCACCGGCACGGCCATCCGTTATGTGGTGACAGAAAACGGCCTGGTTTCCCGCAATGAAGACATCAATTATCAGCAGCAGTTTTTTGTGGACGATTTTGACGGCAACGGTGTAGCCGATTACATTTTAAAAGAAGGCGCCGAAGCGCCGGTAAAAACCCTGTACCTGGGAGAGGACACGCCATGACCTTAGACGAACAATATATGGAAGAAGCGCTGCAAGAGGCCCAGAAGGCCTTTGACATAGACGAAGTGCCCATTGGCGCCGTCATCGTCTATGAAGGCCAAATCATCGGCCGCGGCTATAACCGCCGCAACACCGATAAAAATCCCCTTTGCCATGCGGAAATTGCCGCCATTGACGAAGCGGCAAAATGGATGGGCGATTGGCGCTTAGAAGGATGCACCTTGTATGTGACCATTGAGCCCTGCCCCATGTGTGCCGGGGCCATTGTCCAAGCCCGCATCCCCAAGGTGGTCTTTGGGGCCAGAAACCCCAAGGCCGGCTGCGCTGGTTCTGTGCTGGATTTGTTTCATCAAGAAAAGCTGAACCATCAGGTGGAGGTGGAAGAAGGGGTGCTTTTGGACCAATGCGCCGGAAAAATGAAGTCATTTTTTGGCCGTTTTCGCAAACGGCAAGACGGTTGACAGCGGCCGCCAAACAAGATATAATAGTAAAGCAATGAAAAAGTCATAAATTTTCCGTGCTAGCCGGGGCAGTAGCGGCGCCCTGTACCCACAATCCGCTATAGTGGGGGTGATGCCTGCTCTAGGCTCCGATTTTCACTGGTCTGCCCTTTCGCTGGGGTGTTGACGACTGAGTCTTGTGCAACAGGAACTTATGAACCGTGTCAGGTCCGGAAGGAAGCAGCACTAAGTAACCACTTCTGTGTGCCGCAAGGTAGCTTAGTCTGAGCTTCAAACAAAGGTAACGCTTTGGGAAGAAGTGTCGAAAGCAGGCGCACGGATTCACATAATTTTGATTATGCTGAATCACATTTTGTCAAATGATGTTTGACCAAACAAGAGCACACAGTTTTCTGTGTGCTTTTCGTCTATTTTCACTGGAATCAAAAAAAGGAGGCCCTTCCGTTGGCATATCAAGCCTTATATCGAAAATACCGCCCCCAGCGGTTCGACCAAATGGTGGGGCAGCAGGCCATTTTAAAAACACTGCGCAATCAGCTGCGCACCGGGCGCATCTCCCATGCCTATTTATTCTGCGGCACCCGGGGCACCGGCAAAACTTCCACGGCAAAGATTTTTGCCAAGGCCATCAACTGCCTGGATCCCCAAGACGGGGAGCCCTGCGGAAAATGCAGCTTATGCCAGGCCATGGAAGCAGGCCGCAGTGTCAATGTAATAGAAATTGACGCCGCCAGCAATAACGGCGTTGATAATATCCGGGATATCCGGGAAGAAGTGAAATATCCCCCCACCGAGGGGAAGTATAAAATTTATATCATCGACGAAGTCCATATGCTTTCTACGGGGGCCTTTAACGCCCTTTTGAAAACATTGGAAGAGCCGCCGGAACACGTGATTTTTATTTTGGCCACCACCGATCCCCAAAAGGTGCCGGCCACCATTTTGTCCCGGTGCCAGCGGTTTGACTTCCGCCGCATTGCTTCGGCAGAAATTGCAGCCACCCTCCGGCAGTATGTGGCGCAGGAAGGGGCAAAGGCCACCGACGAGGCGCTTTTTGCCATTGCCACACTGGCCGATGGCTCCCTGCGGGACAGCCTCAGCATTTTGGACCAATGTCTGGCCTTTTTCTTCGAGGAAGAACTGACGGAAGAAAAAGTGCTGGAAATTGCCGGCGCTGTGGACCGGCAGATTTTCTTTTCCATGGCCGATGCCCTGCGGCAAAAAAACATCCAAACGTTGTTGGAGCTGGTGGATGAAGTGATGACGCTGGGACGGGAAATTCCCACCTTTACGGCGCAGCTGGTGGAGCATTTCCGGTCGCTGCTGATTGCTGCTGCGGTGGAAGAAGGGGCGTTTTTGCTGGATGTCAGCGGCGAACAGTTTGCGGCGCTGAAAACCCAGGCGGAAACTTTTTCGCCGGAGGAGCTGACCTATTACATCCGGCAGTTTTCGACGTTGCTTTCGGAATTAAAATACAGCCAAAGCCCCCGGGTGCTGCTGGAAGTGGAGCTGATTATCTTGTGCGCTCCCAGCGAAAGCCAGGATAACAGCAGCATTTTGGCCCGCCTTGCGATGCTGGAGCGGCAGATGCAAAGGGGTGTGGTGGTGCAGGCGGCGCCGGAACAGGCAAAAAAACAGCCAAAACCGAAAAAAGAGCGGCCAAAGGCGCTGCCAGAGGATGTCCAGTCTGTCATTTCCCATTGGGAGGATTGGGCCGGGCAGTGTGACCAGGTGTTTGGGCTGCTGCTGAAAGACTGTCAGCCGGTGTATATGGAGGATGGAAAGCTGACGGTGGTCTGCAAGGATGAAACCAAGCAGGACATCATCAAAAAACGGCTTTCCCAGCTGCAAGAAACCATCGACGGCCACCTGGAAAAGGAGCTGGATGTCAAAACCATCACCGAAAGCGATTATAAAGCCTGGGAAGAGCTGACCTATGGCGGCTGGGAAGAAGAAACACCTTCTTCTGCCGATCCAGATTTTGATAGTTTAATGCGGGGGTATTTCCCCGAAGCAGAGATAGAAGAATAAGAACAAAATGATATGGAGGAGAGTTATATTATGGCAAGAGGCGGATTTGGCGGCGGTATGCCGGGCATGAACATGAACCAGATTATGAAACAGGCACAGAAAATGCAAAAACAGATGGAAGAGGCCCAGGCTTCTTTGGCAGAACAGACCATTGAAACCACATCTGGCGGCGGCGCCATCACCGTCACCATCACCGGTAAAAAAGAACTGCGTTCCATCAAAATCAACCCCGAAGTGGTGGATCCAGACGATGTGGAAATGTTGGAAGACCTGGTGCTGACGGCAGTCAATGAAGCCATCCGCCAGGCCGATGAACTGGCCAACAACACCATGGGCCGCATCACCGGCGGCTTGGGCGGCGGCCTGTTCTAAGAAAGAGGCGCGGTATATGAATTATTATGGAAACCCCATCACACGCCTTATTGAGGAATTGGGGAGTTTGCCTGGCATTGGCGGCAAAAGCGCCCAGCGGCTGGCCTTTTATTTGATCCATCAGCCCAAAGAGCGGGTGGAGCAGTTGGCGGAAGCCATTTTGGAAGCCAGAAGCCAGGTGCAGTATTGCTCCAGCTGCTGTAACCTCACCGATGAGGATCCCTGCCCCATCTGTAGCGATCCACGCCGGGACCATTCCACCATCATGGTGGTGGAAGATCCCAGGGATATGGCGGCCTATGAAAAAACAAAGGAATACCATGGCCTCTACCATGTGCTTCATGGGGCCATCAACCCCATGCTGGGTGTGGGGCCGGAGGAACTGAAAATTAAGGAGCTGCTGCACCGCCTTTCTGAAAACGATACGGTGCAGGAAGTGATTTTGGCCACCAACCCTAACGTGGAAGGAGAGGCCACAGCCATGTATTTAAGCCGTCTCATCAAACCCACGGGCATCCGTGTCACCCGGATTGCCAATGGCGTGCCGGTGGGCGGCGATTTGGAATATATTGATGAAGTGACCTTGTCCCGGGCCCTGGAAGGCCGCCGGGAACTGTAAAAGGAGGCAGTGTTTTGAGCAGAGCTGATGAAATTTTTATTGCCAACTGTCGAGATATTTTGGAAAACGGTTATTCCACCGAAGCAGAAAAAAACCGTCCCGTTTGGGACGATGGGACACCGGCCTACACCATCAAAAAATTTGGCGTGGTCAATCGCTATGATTTGTCCAAAGAATTTCCCATCCTTACTTTGCGCTATACCAACTGGAAAGCAGCCATTGATGAACTGCTTTGGATTTGGCAGAAAAAAAGCAACCGGGTAGCAGAGCTGAACAGCCATATCTGGGATGAATGGACCGGCGAAGATGGCACCATCGGCAAGGCCTATGGTTATCAGCTGGGGGTAAAACACCAATATCAAGAAGGCTGGTTCGACCAGGTGGACCGGGTGCTGTTCGACTTGAAAGAAAACCCTTACAGCCGCCGGATTATGACCAATATCTACAACTTTGCCGATTTGCACGAAATGAACTTGTATCCCTGTGCTTACAGCATGACCTTCAACGTGGTGGATGGCCGCTTGAACGCCATCTTAAACCAGCGCAGCCAGGATACCCTGATGGCCAATAACTGGAATGTGGTGCAGTATGCCGTTTTGGTCCATATGTTTGCCCAGGTCAGCGGCTTAAAAGCAGGCGAACTGGTCCACGTCATCAGCGATATGCATATCTATAACCGCCATGTGGACATGGTCAAAGAACTGTTAAACCGGAAGCCTTTGCCGGCGCCCACCTTTACCATGAACCCCGACGTAAAAAATTTCTATGACTTTACCGTCGATGATTTCCAGATCACCGGCTATGAATATGGCCCAAGCCTGGGCAAAATCCCTGTGGCCATTTAAGGAGGACGCCGTGGAAGTGATTGAAATTGTAGCGGCCGACCGCAACTGGGCCATCGGCAAAGACGGCGACATGTGCCACAATCTGCCGCAGGACATGGCCTTTTTCCGCCGCACCACCTTGGGCGGCGTGCTGTTGATGGGGAGAAAAACCTTGGATTCTTTCCCGGGCGGAAAACCCCTGCCAAAGCGCATCAATATTGTCATCACCCGCCAAAAAGACTTTGAAAGAGAAGGCTGTTTGGTGGTTCATTCGGTGGAGGAGGCCCTTTCTCTGGCCCAAACCTTTGCCCCAAAGCCGGTGTTTGTGGTGGGCGGCGGCACCATTTACCGCCAGATGCTCCCCTATTGCACCAAGGCTTATATTACGAAAATCGATGCCGCCTTTGAAGCGCCCGATACTTTCATCGATAACCTGGACGCATTGGCCCCATGGCGCATCACCGAAGAAAGCGCGCCCATGGAAGAAAACGGTCTTTCCTTCCGCTTTGTGACCTATGAACGCGGCAGAGAGTGAACAAAGGGAGGTCTTTTTATGATTCATGCAAGCGTTGCCATTCAAGTATTGCCCGATGTATTGGACGATGCAGAAACGGTGCGGATTGTGGACGAAGTCATCGCCTACATTGAAAGCACCGGGCTGAAGTTTTTCGTTTCGCCCTTTGAAACCACCATCGAAGGCGACTATGACCAGCTGATGGAAGTGGTGAAACAGTGCCAGCTCATTGCCATTGAGGCCGGCGCCCCGTCGGTGAAAAGCTACGTCAAAATCTTTTATGAACCCAACAAACAGATTTTGACCATCAGCGATAAAGTGGATAAATATATGGACAAAAACTGTCAGGAATTGAATCAATGAAAAACAGGCGAAACGAAAAGCCGTCTGCAAGAAAAAACGATGGATTTTTTCTTAGAAATGAGGCCAAAATCGTTTCGCCTGTTTTTGGCCAGGCCTATTGAAAAAAGCAACAAAAACCGCCTTTTTGTTCCTTCTTTTTGCTGTAAAGAGGGAACATATTTTTTGGAGGCCGTCTCAAAGCCTTGGCCGCAAAAAAAGACAAAAAAACACCGTTTTTGTGCAATTTGCAAAAAGACGCCAACTTTCTTCCAAAGTTGGCGTCTTTTTTTTGATTCTTTTTGTATAGAAGATGTGACGGAAGTTATACCCAAAAAATCAGTTGTCACCGTCCAAATTGTTTATAACTTTGTGGATAAAGTGGATAACTATGCCTTCAACAGCGTTTCACCCACCAAATACACATCTCCAGCCCCCATAGTTATTAACATATCGTCGGGGGATAAGGTGGATTTTAAGTAGGTAACTATTTCGTCAAAGGAAGAAAGATATTGTGCATCTTTGCCGTTGTCTTTGATTTTTTGTGCAATTTCACGGCTGTGGATTAGTCCAGTATCCTTTTCCCGGGCAGCATAAATATCGGTGACGATGATGCGGTCGGCATCGGAGAAGGCTTTGCTAAAATCCTCCAGCAGCAGCTTGGCCCTGGTATAGGTGTGGGGCTGAAACACACACCACAGCGTCCCTTTGGCCATTTTTTTGGCGGCAGCCAATGTGGCTTTGATTTCCGTTGGATGGTGGGCATAGTCGTCGATGACTTCTGTGCCGTGGTAAACGCCTTTTTTCTGGAACCGGCGGTTGACGCCGTGATAGCTGTTAAGCCCTGCCACAATGTCTGCCTCGTCCAGCCCCAAAGTGTAGGCCGCAGCCGCAGCCGCTAAGGCGTTTAGTACGTTATGGTCGCCTGGGATATGCAGCTGGATGCGTCCATGGGCTTTGCCGTCGCCAATCAGAGTAAAGCTGTCTTTGCCGTCTTCTACGGCCAAGTCAGCCGGATGCCATTGGGCGTCTTTACCCATGCCATAGGTGATGATGCGGCAGGAGAGGCCTTTGGTGATGGCAGGAAAGCCGGGGATGTCTTTGTGAATGATGAGAGCCCCTTCGGCTGGAATGTTTTGGGCAAAGGCATGGAAGGAATGTTCCACATCGGCCAAGTCTTTGAAAAAGTCGAGATGCTCTGCTTCCACATTTAAAATGATGCCTACCAGCGGCTGAAATTCCAGGAAACTGTTGTGATATTCACAGGCTTCTGCCAAAAAATAATCGGAATTGCCCACCCGGATGTTGCCGCCAATGGCCGGCAGCACGCCGCCGACGGTGATGGTGGGATCGCAGTGGGCCGCCAGGAAAATGTGGCTGAGCATGGAGGTGGTGGTGGTTTTGCCATGGGTGCCGCTGACGGCAACGGAGCGGTGATAATGGGCCATCATGGCGCCCAGCAGCACAGAGCGCTCGATGGTGGGCAGCTGGGCAGCCCGGGCAGCCATCAGCTCGGGATTATCGTCCCGGATAGCGGCCGTATAAACCACCAGCTGTGTATCCGGCGGAATATGACTTGTTTCCTGGCCGTAAAAAACCTTAATGTTCAAGGCTTCCAAGGCTTTTGTGGCTTCCGACGGCTTCATATCCGATCCTGCCACCTGGCAGCCCCAGCGTTGTAAAATCTGGGCCAGACCGCTCATGGAAATACCGCCAATGCCAATGAAATAAATGTGTTTATGGGTTGTTTGAAAATCCAGGTTCATTATTTTTGCACCCTCTTATCCTAATTTATCATTACCTTTAAGTATACTATACAAAAGAAAGAAAGTCTATAACGGAAGTGTCTGCCAGAAGAACAAGGCAGCAGAAAGCTTTTTTTTGCAAACCCAAGGCTGCCGTTTTTTCAAAACAACCGTTACAAACAGACTGTTCTGTGTGGCAGGCCGCTGATTTTTGTTTTGACGCATGTTCCTGCATCGTCTGTGATTAAAATGCTACATACCAATGATAAGGGACAAAACAAGAAAAAACGTCCTTTTTTTCGGCTCATTTTCAGAGGCTTTTTTGTTGATGCCAAAAAAAAGGGAAAAAAAAGGCAGGGCTGTTCTTGCTTAGTCAAAAAAAGGAGGGAAATATTGTATATAATGTATATGTAAAATGAGAAAAATTGTTAAATATTAGAAAAAATAAAAAAAGGAATGAAGGATTTGTAGAAAAAAAGATTTTTTGTGTTTCATTTAAGGGCAATAGCAATAAAAAACTATTTATTCTTTATCTCTTTTGTGTTACAATATAAGGGCAAATAATTCTAATTTTCATTGGTCCCACAGGGCTTCCTGTGGCATAAGGAGAGGGTTGCTATGAGCAAAAATGAGATGATAGCCATGTTGCTTGCCGGGGGGCAAGGCAGCCGGCTGGGTATTTTGACAAAAAAAATAGCAAAACCTGCAGTAGCGTTTGGAGGGATGTACCGCATCATTGACTTTCCATTGAGTAACTGCATCAATTCCGGGGTGCATACGGTTGGCGTGCTGACCCAGTATCAGCCGCTGCGGCTGAATCGCCATATTGGCATTGGTATCCCTTGGGACTTGGACCGGCAAAACGGCGGTGTCACCATTTTGGCGCCCCATGTCAAAGGCGGCGGGGACAGCGGCGAATGGTTTATGGGCACGGCCAATGCCATTTATCAAAATATTGAATATATCGATATGAATGATCCAGAGTATGTGCTGATTTTGTCTGGCGACCATATCTATAAAATGGATTATTCCAAAATGTTGGAATTACATAAAGAAAAAGGGGCAACAGCCACCATCGCTGTGCTGGAAGTGCCCATGGAAGAAGCCAGCCGGTTTGGCATTATGAATGCCGACGGAGAGGACAAGATTTACGAATTTGAAGAAAAACCGCCGCAGCCAAAGAGCAATCTGGCCAGTATGGGAATTTATATTTTCACCTGGAAAAAGCTGCGGGAAGCGCTGATTGCCGACAGCAAAATCCATGCTGACAGCGATTTTGGCAATCATATCATTCCAAAAATGCTGGAAGATGGAGAACCCATGTATGCTTACCGCTTCAAAGATTATTGGAAAGACGTGGGCACCATCCAAAGCTATTGGGAAGCCAATCGGGAATTGATTCGTACCTTGCCGGACTTTAACTTATACGAAGATTTCTGGAAGATTTATACCAACACCAACCATCAGCCTCCCCAGTATATTGGCGAAGAGGCGGAAATTTCCACCAGCATCATCTCCGATGGCTGTGAAATTTACGGCAAAGTGGAATCTTCCGTACTGGGCCGGGATGTCATCATTGAAGAAGGTGCTGTGGTGAAAGACTCCATCATTATGGATCACTGCATCATTGGTAAAGACAGCTGTATTGACCGCTGCATCATTGATGAAAATACGGCCATTGGCCAGCAGGTGAAAATGGGCGTTGGAGAAAATATTGCCAACGAGGAAAAACCGAAAATCTACAATACTGGCATTACCGTCATTGGAGAGGACACTGTCGTGCCTGCCCAGGTGGAAATTGGAAAAAACTGTGTGATTTATGGCGTCACTACTCCTGACCAGTACCCCGATGGTGTACTGGCAAGCGGCAAAAGCATCATTGATGAGGGGGTAGAGTTATGAAAGCAATCGGTATCATTTTAGCAGGCGGCAACAGTGAAATGCGCCTGGGAGAATTGACCAACACCAGGGCCGCTTCGGCCATGCCAGTGGGCGGCTGCTACCGCACCATTGATTTTCCGCTGAGCAATATGTCCAGCTCCAGAATCAGCAAGGTGGCTGTGATCACCCAGTTTAACTCCCGTTCTTTAAACGACCATTTAAACAGTGCCAAATGGTGGGAATTGGGCAGAAAACAGGGCGGCTTGTATATTTATACGCCTTATATCAGCAGTGACAATTCCTTCTGGTTTCGAGGCACAGCCGATTCCATTTATCAAAACATCACGTTTTTGAAAAAGAGCAACGAGCCTTATGTGGTTATCGCCTCGGGGGACTCGGTCTATAAAATGGATTTTCAAAAGGTGCTCCGCTCCCATGCCAAATCCGGTGCCGATATTACGGTTGTGTATAAAGATTTTTCTGCAGAACCAGAGCGGGATTTGACCAAGTATGGCATTATGGAACTGGATGAATCGGGCCGCGTGATAGATTTTGAAGAAAAACCCATTGATCCAAGAAGCAGCAATGTGTCTTTGGGGATTTATGTCATTGGGCGCACCCAGCTGATTGAGCTGCTGGAGACCATTGTGCCGCAGGGCCGCTATGATATTGTTAAGGATATCATCATGCGCTACCGCAGACAGCTGCATATTTGCGGCTATCGCTTTGAAGGTTATTGGAGCAGCGTAGGCGGCGGCATCACCGATTATTACAATACCAATATGGACTTTTTGAAAAAAGAAGTCCGGGATATTTTCTGCAAAGAGTATCCTTATATCAATACAAAAGTAAAAGATGAACCACCGGTGAAATATAATGTCGGGGCAAAGGTCCGCGCTTCTATTTCTGGCGGCGGCACCATCATCAATGGTACTGTGGACCACTCGGTATTGTTCCGGCGGGTGTTTATTGGGGAAAACGCGGTGGTGAAAAACAGCATCATTATGGAAGGCTGCTACATTGGCAACAACAGCTATGTGGAAAACGCCATTTTAGATAAAAATGTTGTTATTTCAGAGGGCAAGCAGGTGGTAGGAGAAGAAGGAACTCCTGCGATCTTCAAAAAAGGCTCTGTGATATAAAATCATACTTGCTGGCAGCAATGCGTGGCAGAAACAAGGGGTGGTCCATTATGGAAATTACTGATGTAAGAGTAAGAAAAGTCAATAAGGAAGGAAAGAT
>CALWLF010000036.1 GCA_944381455.1 uncultured Clostridia bacterium
GCTTGGTGGAAATCCCCATGGGCGCCAAAATCAAAGACGTTATCTATGGCGTTGGCGGCGGTATCAAAGAAGACAAAGCCTTCAAAGCCGTACAGATGGGCGGTCCTTCCGGCGGCTGTATCCCGGCAGAACTGATTGAAACCATCATCGACTATAAATCTCTGGCTGCCACCGGCGCTATCATGGGTTCCGGCGGTATGGTTGTCATGGATGAAACCACCTGTATGGTTGACATGGCCCGGTTCTTCCTGGATTTCACCTGCAAAGAAAGCTGCGGGAAATGTATCCACTGCCGCATCGGCACCAAACGGATGTTGGAAATTTTGACCAGAATCACCGAAGGCAAAGGCAAAGACGGCGATATCGAATTGCTGGAAGAATTGGCAAACCAGATCAAAGCGTCTGCCCTTTGCGGTCTGGGCCAGACGGCGCCAAACCCAGTACTGACCACGTTGCGTTATTTCCGCAATGAATACGAAGATCATATCTACAACCATAAATGCACGGCAAAACAGTGCAGCGCCCTCATCACCTATGAAATTGATGCAGAAAAATGCCGCGGCTGTACCTTGTGCGCAAGAAATTGCCCAGTCAATGCCATCAGCGGCAACGTAAAAGAAGCACACAAAATCGATCAAGATGTCTGCATCAAGTGCGGCAAATGTATGTCCAGTTGTAAATTTGATGCCGTACACAAAAACTAAGGGGGGAAAGACAGTGGCGAAAATCAGATTGAATATCAACGGTATGGAAGTAACCGGCTATGCCGGCCAAACCATCCTGGAAGTGGCACGGGAAAACGGCATTGAAATCCCAACCCTTTGTTATGACGAAAGGGTTGCCATTTACGGTGCCTGTGGCCTTTGTGTCGTAGAAATGGAAGGAAATCCAAAATTGATGCGTGCCTGCGCAACCACCATCAGCGAAGGCATGGTCATCAACACCAATACCAAACGGGTTAAAGACAGCAGAAAAGCAGCGCTGGAACTGCTCTTAAGCGACCACACCGGCGATTGCCGTCCGCCTTGTGCCCTGGCCTGCCCGGCCGGTACCGACTGCCAAGGCTATGTGGGCCTGGTGGCCAATGGTCAATATAAAGAAGGCGTCAAACTCATCAAGGAAGTGTTCCCGCTGCCAAGCTCCATTGGCCGTGTGTGCCCACATCCTTGTGAAACAGCTTGCCGTCGTCAGATGGTGGAAGAACCCATCTCCATTGCCTTTATCAAAAGCTTTTTGGGCGATAAAGACTTGGAAAGCGGCAACCCTTATATGCCAGAAGTGGAACCGGAAACAGGCAAAACCGTGGCCGTCATCGGTGGTGGCCCTGCCGGCTTAACGGCAGCTTACCAGCTGAGAAGAAAAGGCCATCAAGTGACCATTTTTGATGCCATGGACAAAATGGGCGGTATGCTCCGCTATGGCATCCCCGAATACCGTCTGCCAAAGGCCATTTTGCAAAAAGAAATTGACCTGATTGCCGGTATGGGTGTGAAAATGGTCAACAACGTAAAAATCGGTAAAGATTTGACCTTTGCCCACTTGAGAGAAAGCTATGACGCCGTACTGGTGGCCGTTGGGGCTTGGACCAGTATGCAGATGGGCGTCAAAGGCGAAGAGAACAAAAACGTGCTGGGCGGCATTGACTTCTTGCGCAAAGTGGCCCAGGGTGAACCAGTGCAAATTGGCGAAGAAGTGGCCATCGTCGGCGGCGGCAACACCGCCATGGACGCTTGCCGCACCGCTGTCCGTCTGGGCGCCAAGAAGGTATACTGCGTTTACCGCCGTACCAGAACCGAAATGCCGGCAGAAGACATTGAAATCAAAGAGGCAGAAGAAGAAGGCGTCATCTTCCATTACCTCACCAACCCCATGGACATTGTGGCCAACGAAGACGGCTCTTTGAGCCATATCGTGCTGCAAAAAATGCAGTTGGGCGAACCAGATGCCAGCGGCCGTAGAAGCCCTGTCCCCATCGAAGGCGCAACGGAAACCTTGCCGGTGAGCGCTGTGATCATGGCATTGGGCCAGAAACTGAACCCAGAAGGCCTGGAAGGCATCGAACTGACCAGAAAAGGCACCATCGCCGCCGACGAAGCTACTTTCCGCACCAATTTGGAACATGTCTTTGCCGTGGGCGACGCCACCAATAAAGGCGCCGGCATTGCCATCGCCGCCATTGGCGAAGGCGATAAAGCCGCCCGCGTGATGGATAGTTATTTGAAAGGCGCCATCGTTCCATATAAAAAACCGTTCGTGGTGGAACGCACCGACTTGACGGAAGCAGACTTTGCTGACCGCAAAAAAGTGGCTCGTCAACAAATGCGTCATTATACCCCAGAACAAAGAAAAGATAACTTCCACGAAGTCAATAAAGGCTTTACGGAAGAAGAAGCCAAGGCAGAAGCAAGCCGCTGCCTGGAATGCGGCTGCCACGACTATTATGAATGTAAACTGATCCACGAAGCACGGAAAATGGATGTGCATCCGGAAAAATTCGACGGCGCAAGCCATAACCGCACCGTGGACAACACCCACCCATTCATCGACCGGAACCCAGATAAATGTATCCTTTGCGGCCTGTGCGTGAGAGTCTGCGACGAAGTGATGGGCAGAGGCGCTTTGGGCCTGGTTGACCGTGGTTTTGACTCCATGGTAAAACCTGCTCTGGATCTGCCGTTAAAAGCAACCGACTGTATCTCCTGCGGCCAGTGCGTGGCTCTGTGCCCAACGGGTGCTTTGGGTGAAAAACATCAAAACCAGAAACGGGTGCCCGTATCTTCCACCTGTGCGCCCAGCGTTTGCGCCTTCTGCTCCGTGGGCTGCCAGACCAATGTGGAAACAAAAGGCGGCTTGATGGTAAAAACCACCCCGGCAGAACATGGTCTGCTTTGCGTCAATGGCCGTTTTGGGTTTGAAAGCCTGCAAAAAGCCGGCCGTTTGACCACCCCATTGGTGAGAAAAGATGGCGTGCTGACCCCGGTAAGCTTTGAAGAAGCCAGCCTTTATATTGCAAAGAAAATGGAAAGCACTGCCGTGCGCGGCGGCAAAACGGCCGTTTCCCTCAGCGATAAGCTGACCATGGAAGAACTCTACATCGGCCAGAAATTGGCCAAAGATGTCATGGGCGCCGAAGTCTTCTCCTTCGCCCAAAGCGAAAGCGGCGTGAAAGCTGTGTTGGGCGTAGATGGCTCCACTGCTAAATTGGACGAACTGCTTTCCACCAACTTGATTGTATTGCTGGAAACGGATTTGATGAAAGACCATGCCGTGCTGGGTGTGAAAGTGCGCCAGGCCAAGGCCAGAGGCACCAAAGTGGTGGCCGTGACCGGCAATACCCAAAGCGACGAATGGCTCACTTGGTCTGACATTGCGGTAAATCGGGCCGACACCGCTGCGTTCCTCAAAGAAGTGCTGAAAGCACAGCTTTCTCTGGGCGCCAAAGCCGATGACGAGGTTACTGCTTGGCTTTCCGATGTGACCGTAAGCGACGATGCCGCCGCTGTGGCCAAAGCATATCAAGAAGCTAAGAAAGCGATTATCGTATTCGATCAGGCCAAAGTGGGTGAAGATGTGGCTGCTGCCGCTGCTGATATGGCCGTATTGGCAGGCAAAGTAGATCAGCCAAGAAACGGTATCATCCAGATCAAACGCAACGCCAACAGCCAGGGCCTCAGCGATTTGGATATTGCTCCAGCTAACATGGATGGCGTCAAAGCCCTGTTTATGGTAGGCGAAGATGTGCCGGAACTGGATACCAAGGGCTTGGAATTTTTGGCTGTAGCCGATTTCTATCTGACCGAAACGGCAAGAAAAGCCGATGCTGTGCTGCCGCTGATTTCTCTGACCGAAAGCTGCGGTACCGTGGTACGCTGCGATGGCACGGCACAGGAAGTAAAAACAGCCGTACCGGCTTTGGGCAAAGATAACTTGTCCGTACTCTATGGCGTGGCCAATGCCATGAGAAGCCGCCTGGAAGAAAAAACAGCCGGCCAGGTGAAAACGGAAATGGCACAAAAAGGCCTCTTTGCAGCCAAAGCATTGGCACCAAAGGCCGTGTCCTTTGCCGAAGGCGCAGCCGCCGGACAAAACACCAATGCTGTGTTTGTGGAATTCCAGAACTTCCTGGAAAAAGAAGGCATTCGGTAAGAAAGTAATCTATTTTACATAAAACAGAAAAGCCCCTTTCCACTGGAATATCAGTGGAGAGGGGTTTTTAGTTTTTTTTTAAGGAAAATATCTTAAATAGACTTAAATATTTTTAAAGTCTATATTGACAAAATAAAAAGTCTATTTTAAAATAAAACAAAAGGAGGGGGTTTTGTGATAAAATTGATTTCCCAATGTCCATCTTGCGGTGGCGACTTGCAAATTACGGTTTTACACTGCCCAGATTGTGGGATGGAGTTAAGAAATGAATTTGCACTGAGTCCTTTTGATTTATTGAAAAAGGACCAGATGGATTTTTTGATGATTTTTTTGCAGCAACAGGGAAATATGAGTGCGGTACAACAGGCATTGCAAATTTCTTATCCTACGGCAAAGAAAAGACTGGAAGAGGTATTGACAGCGCTGCATTTGACAGAAAAAAACGATACAAAAGAACAAGAGGAGGTTCTTGATATGTCAAACTGGACGATACCAAAAGATAGTATCAAAGCATCAGATATCATCAAACAAAAGTTAATGGAACAAGGAGGAAAGGCCATTGTCTATACGGTGCGTAACCTACCTTGTGACATTCAAGCAGCACCAGATGGGAAATCATTTTTGAGCAAAAAACTGCCAGTAAGAGAGCCTTATCGTTATGAAGTATTCGATATCATTGTCTCTCTGTTACTTTCTCAAGGCGGACGGGCTCAAAAGGGTAATGGCCGCAATTATAGACTGGGAGAACCCCTTTGTGATGAAACGACAGTGGTAGGAGCCATTGGATATCGCTATTGGAAAGCAGAAGAAGGGAAATCCGTCTATGATCCGGTATTTGTTTTGGCTGCCGTGTTGGAATGGGCAGGCATTGCAAAAAATTGCCGAGGAGAGTTGGTTTTGACGGCTCATTATTTACAAAAATACCAGGAAGCAATGCAAAAGGCATGATTTCCCTTGGTTCCAACAAAAAAACCACCCGTTGCCCAAGGGATTTGGGGCGGGTGGTTTTTGCATTGGATTTAGTGGCGATAGAAGTTAATTAAGCAGCCATCCAAGATGATCTGCCGTTCATCATCGGTCAAATCGCCCATTTTTAAGGTAAATGGCGTCACAGCGCCGTCTTTGACCACATAGGCGGGGATTTCCTTGACCCGGTCGGCCACAGCCTTGCGCACGTTTGGCACATAGAGGTAATCCCCGTTTGCAAAGGGCAGCTCTCCATCCAGCAAGAAAGGCAGCATCCCCCAGTTGATGAGGTTGGAGCGATAGCGCTTGGTGGCATATTCTTTGGCAACGTTGGCCCAGCCGCCCAAAACTTTTTGGCAGCTGGCGGCTTGCTCTCTGGCGGAGCCGTCGCCAGGCTTGATGGCATAGATGGTGCTGCCGATGCCGGTGGCCTGTTTGTCAAAGGCTGGGAAGGCTTGTTCCAGTGCGCCATAGACAGCGGTCAATTCCGGCAGTACGCCTGCGGCATCTTCCCCAGCCAGACGGGCTTTTTCTGCCTTTTGCACTTCTTTGGCCCGTCCCACATAGGCAGGATCTTTTCTGGAGAGGGTAAACTCTGCCAGGCCCAGCGGATTGGACCGGAAGGAAGACGTTTCCCCGGAAGGAATCAACTCGTCGGTGGTGGTCACTGGGTCCAAAATCACCGAAACGGTCTTTAAGAGCAGATCATCGGTCAAGGCGCTCATGGCCGGCCAGTCGGTGATGTTGGGGCCAAATTGCAGCTGGGTTTCTGGCTGCGGCTTGCCATAGCCAAAATAGCAGCGGTTGTCGTAGACGTCTTTTTGGAAGAAATAAGCAGGACGGCTTAAGGTGAAATCCATTTCTTCGGCGCTGGTCAAGCGGCCATGGTTGGCTGCTGTGGCGGCAATGCTTCTGGCGTCCATGAGGGCCACGGAAGCAATCTGGCCGTTGGTGATTTTGCTGCCTTCCCGGTTGGGGAAGTTCCGGGTGGAGTGGCGGATGCTGAGGCTGTTATTGGCTGGTACATCGCCTGCGCCAAAGCAAGGGCCACAGAAGGCGGAGCGCACCGTGGCGCCGGCCACCATCAAATCGGCAATGGCGCCGTTTTTCACCAGTTCCAGGAACACTGGCTGGCTGGATGGGTAAACGCTTAAGGCAAAGGCGCCGGAACCGATGTCTTTGTGTTTCAAAATATCTCTGGCGTCGCAGATGTTTTCGTAAGTACCGCCGGCGCAGCCTGCAATGACGCCTTGTTCCACCATCAGGCGGCCATTTTGCACTTTATCCCGCAGGCGGAAGGTGATTTTGTCGCTATCCAGCTGTTTGGCGCCTTTTTCTTCCACATCGGCCAAAATTTCCATGAGATTCTGGTTCAGTTCATCAATGGTATAGACGTTGCTTGGGTGAAACGGCATGGCAATCATGGGTTTGATTTGGGAAAGGTCCACATACACCATCCCGTCGTAATAAGCCACATCCCCCGGCGCTTGAGCAGCATAGTCTTCCGGCCGGCCGTGGATGGTGTACCAGTCTTTTACCTTTTCGTCGGTGGCCCAAACGGAGGAAAGACAGGTGGTTTCGGTGGTCATGACATCGATGCCGTTGCGGTAATCTACGGTCAAGTTTTGGATGCCATCGCCCACAAATTCCATCACTTTATTTTTCACATAGCCGTTTTCAAACACAGCGCCGATGATGGCCAGCGCCACGTCCTGTGGGCC
>CALWLF010000037.1 GCA_944381455.1 uncultured Clostridia bacterium
TTGAAAGGAAACCACAAACCTTTCAATTACAGTTTGGATTATAGCATTTGCCCTGGAAAACCGTCAAGGCGTTTGGCAAAAGTGTAACGTGACTGTAACATACGCAACGGGTTTGTAACAAACATCCGTGCGACAGAGACATCTGTGCTCCCATTGTCGTTTTCCAGCCGCCACCTCCCCCTCTGCCGGCTTCGCAGAGCATTGCAGGGCAATTATACACGAAATACCTGGTTTTTTCAAGTGGATTTGATATTTTCATCACATTTCTGGGAAGATTTAACAAAGAATGACATTGCAAAACGCAACGCACGCCGCCTGTTGGAGCGTTCGTTGCGTTTCGCAACAAAAGAAAGGAAATGGCCGTTGCGTTTCGCAACAGAAACTGCTTCATGCTTCTTCGGCTAAAGGCAAGTCCAAACGCCAAAGGTCCATCGGCCGCTTGCCGCAGGGCGGCAAAGTGGCTGCGGCAGGCAGCCGGGGGCAAGTCCTTGGGCGCAGCGGCGCAAAAGCGTGCCCGAAGGGAGGGGGCTGCAAGGGGGAGCGTTGCGGGCCTTCGCAACACCGAGCCATGCTCCCCCTTGCGGTTTCCACGCCTGGCCGCAAGGCGGGAAAAGAAAAGGAAAAGCTTCTTCTTTATTTTTTTCCCCTCGGCAGGGCAGGGCGACCGTGCGCGAGGGGGAAACGCGGCCGGTTGCGACTCTGAGCCTTTCTCCCTCGCGGTTTCCACGCCTAGCCGCAAGGCAAGAAAGAAAAAGGGAGGCTCTCCTCCTTTGGTTTCTCCCCCTTTCCCCCTTTGCCACAAAAGAAAAAGCCTTCCCTCCTGCTCCCCTTTCGGTGCGGCAGAAGAAAAGGCCTTCTTTCCTCCCACCCATTGGGGCGGTAAGGAAAGGGCGAGGACTTTCGTCCTCGCCAAGGTTTGTGGTTTTTTCTATGGTAAGGTTATCTTTTGTATTTTGCTAGCATTCCTTCAGTTCAAGCTTGCGGTCTTGGTTGCGTCATCCCAAGAAATCTTGCTGTCGTTGAGGCCCAGGGCATAACCCAAGTCTCTCAGAGGAATGAATGCTCTTTCGCCAGTGATTTCAACAGCTGCCTGCATCTGAACAGGAACGCCGTTGATCAGCATAGTAGAAGAACCTACGCTCATGCTGATGACTCTGGAACCAAAGGTGATGGTTACAGTTTTGGTTGGATCATCCCATCTTACGATAGCGGAACCAGACAGAGCTTCGGTTACGGCACGCACTGGCATCATGGTGTAGCCTTTGGAGATGTAAGCAGGCACATCCAGGTCTTTTTTCGCATCGCCCACTACCATGGCGTTAGCGCCGATGGTCACCTGCACTTTGGTGGTGAAGGTGGAGTCGTCCTGGTCACGGCCGGCAGTTACAACTTCTACATAGTCTTTGAGCACAGTCAGGCTTCTGATGTCGAACAAAGTACTATCGCCTACGGAAGCGCCTTTTTCTGCAGAAGTCTGGAAGTAAGCTTCTTTGTTGTCTTTTTCTGCAGAAGAAGAAACGTCGCCGTTGATCTTGTCGTCGCCTTTACCCAAATCGTTGGTAAATTCGCTGGAGGTATAAGGATCATATGCTACCAGTTTCAGGGCATAGGTGCCGGCTGGCAAAGAACGATCCAAGAACAGCTGGATGTTGGTTACTTTCAAGGTAGCTGGAGTCTTCGCAGATTCTTTATCGATGGTGATGTTGATTCTGCCGTTGTTTGCTTCTACTTTGTCAATCTTGATGTCGCCTTTTACTACTTCTACCTTTGGAGAACCGTCAAATTTAATGCTATCCAGTTCCAGAGACAGGGTTTTGCCTTTTTGCAGAGCACCTGCAAATGCTTCTTCAATCATGATGTCGCCGATGGAAACATTACGATAGTCGATGGCAACTTTGTTGCTTTCTGCTTTTACAGTAATCGGTTTTTCTACAGTACCAACTACTACTTTCTGTTCTTTGCCGATACCTGCGCCGCTGAGAGTTGCTTCGATATCGCCGGTGAAATCAGGAGCGATGGAGAAACGGAATACCATTTCAATTTTTGCTTTTTTGTCTTTGCTTACTTCCACGTTGGTGAATTTCAGCTCGTTGTCATCTGCTGTATAGTGGAAGGTCACGTTTTCGCTCTTTTTCACATCCACATCCATGATCTTCACACCTGTTGGGAAGGTCAAGGTTGTTTTTCTGCCGGTGATCCAGCTGTTGGCGATGTTTTCTTTGATCGTCACTTTCAAGGAGTCGGTATCATCGCTTCTGCGGCCAGAGTAGAAGGTTGGCACAGTTTTGTTTTCTGCTGTCAAGCTTACGCTGTAGTCAGTTGCTGTACCCAGTTCCAAAGTGGTTTTGTTGATGCCTGCGCCAGAAACAGTCAGGTCACAGCGTTCGCCCACTTTCACATCGTCAAAATCAGCTCTGATTTTGCCGCCAGTCAGGGTGATGGTCACAGCTTTGGTGCTGGTGCCTTTTACCTGATAGGTCAAAGTTTCGCCTTTCATTTCTGGTTTTTCAACGGTCAAGCCGCTGTCTGCTGGGTAGATAACAACTTTTGGTTCTTTTGCCCATTCAAAGTCGCTGCTGAGTTTGAATTTCAGTTCGCCTGCTTTCATGCTGCCGGCAGTGGCTTCTTCCAGGGTGATGGTTTTGATTTCGGTGGTGCCTTCTTTGATGGCAACCGTGTCGCTCAGGGTTACGGTGGCGCCGCCTTTTACCACGTTGGCAAATTTATAGGTGCCTGCCGAAACAACAGATTCCATTGGATCGATGGAAATCGTTGCATCCCCTTCATCGGTCAAGTCGGTCAAAATGGGGAAGGAAATTTTGCTGCCAGCTTTTCCGGTGAAGTTTTTCACGGAGAAAATAGCCTGCGTGCTGCTGATCATCTGGAATGACAATTCGTCATCATCAATGGCGCCAGATTCATCGTTGGCATCCCCATTGACAGAAGCGCCAGGCATTTCCACAGCGGTTCCAACCTTTGCACCAGTTACATTCCATTCTGCGTTTTTCAACGTAGCTTTGAATGCAATTTCACCAGTCGCATCTTCCAAGTTCTTTTCTTCAATGGTGAAAACAGGTGCGTTGTCTTTTTTCAGTGTGGTGTCTGTTGTGCCGTTTGCAATTCGGCTTACGGTGTTTGTTGTGACCGCGAAAGCCGTAGCAGGCAACATGCCCACCACCATCACGGCAGATAACAATAACGCAAGTTTTTTCTTCATTCTTTGTTCCTCCTTTGGTGTAAATACCAGCCTTCTCTATGTTGCATCAAAGGGAAAACCACAAACCTTCCCGATTGCATTTTAATTTTACATTGTTCTGCATTTGGAGTCAATATATCCCAAACAAGCTTAATTTTTCCGTAAGAATATTGTCAGAAAAATACAAAAATTCCTCTGGTTACTTCTAATTTTGGAAAAAAATTGTAAAATATAGAGCAATTGCTTAATTCATACAATTTGACTTATTTTTCATTTTTTCCCAAATAAAAAACCTCCATCTTCCGATGGAGGTAAAGTGTCTGGTTTCTCGTTTTTATTGACCGCCGCCTGCTGCACAGGGATTTTCCAGCAAATAGACCGTGTTGGCATGGTTCAGCTTGGCAGCCTGCAAAGAATTGATGGTGGTGTCCACCTTGTTTTGGGCCTGGTCTACAGCCAGCTGGGTGCCGCTGCCGTTTTGCAGGTTCAGCTGGGCCACTTTCAAGTTGGACTGGGCCAAAGACAAGTTGGTCTCCAGCATGGCAATGGTGCCTTCCAGCTGCTGCACTGTGGCATAAGTGGTTTCACCCATTTTGGTATAGCTTTCTTCGGCGCTTTTTACATTGGCATTTGCCTGGCTGATGTTATATTCCAGCTGGTCCCAGGTATAGAGAGCCGTACTGTTGGCCAGATCAAAGCTTTTGTTGCGTTCCAAAGTTTCTGCACCCAGTTTGGCCCCTTGGAGGGTGGGGTTAGATGCATTCTTAGCTGCCAAAAACGTGCTTAAATCCGTATTGAGCACAAAGGGTTCATACTCCGGTTCATAAACCACCGAAAAATTGGTATCAGAAATACCCATCAGCCGCGCCAGGTTGGCATATGCCTGGTCCACATCACTTTGAGCCTTTGCCATATCCGTTTTATACTGCTGAATCTGCGCTTCAGCCTGGTCTACTTCCAGTTCCGTAGCCATTCCCAGCGTTTTTTTGGTATTCACCAGACGCGCCTGGTCTTCATACAGTTTCAGCTGGCTGTCTGCCATAGCCAAACTGGCTTCATTGGTGATGATGGTCGTCATGGCCGTCATCACAGAATATTCCAGCTGTTTTTGCAGCGCCTCTTTTTTATACCGGCTGGTTTGGCGCTGGACCATCAAATCGTTCAGCTGGCGCAGCGTTTCATACTGAGGCGTTACATCATAGCCCGGATCCGAAGGATAGACTTCATTTCCCAACGTCTGCCCCAGAGTTTGGCTTTGTTTGCTCATCAAATCCAGATTTTGTTCCAATAAGGATAGATCTGAATTGTTTTTCACTGCTTTTTCCAGCACTTGTTCAAAGGTATAAACGGTGCGCTCTTCCGTCTGCACAGCAGGCGTTGCCGCAAGGGCAGGGCTTGCCAGCGTCATGGCGCTGACCAGGGCCACAGCCACCGTATTTTTCCAATGCTTCATGGTGTTGCTCCTTCCTTTAGTTGTTCACCCGATTGATGAAGTGGAAGGTGTAGTCTTCCGTTTCGCCGTCGATGGTACGCATCGTAAAGGTCAGATCTACTTTTTCATAGTCGGAAGGAATGGCATTAAAAATCAAAAAGCCTTCCCGTTCCTCTTCGTATTCAATGTAGCTGGTTTCCCAAGACTGATCCCAATAACGGTAATTGGGGTAAGCGTCAATTTCTTCCCCATCCACCGTCAGTTTGGCAGAATTGGTGATCAGCTGGACACCGCCGGCCTGGGACAAGTTTTCCACATTCAAAAATACTTTCGTATAACCTGGGCTTTCATTGCGGGAAATGGAAGTCACCTGCACTTTATGGTCGTTTTGACGATCGCTGACAGGCAGTTTTTCATAGACAACGTTATCGCCGTCCAGCTCGCCTTTTTCCACGTACACAATTTTTTCCACAGGTACTTCTTTCACATACGTTTTTTTGTCGCTGACAATGTCAACCACACGGGAAGCAATATCCCAGTTGACTTCTGCCCGCAGCGCTTCGCTGACAAACCGCAGCGGCACATACGTATACCCCTGATAATTTAAAATCGGCTGATCTGACGGCGTTGCCATGGCTTCTCCATCCACTTTGATGATGACATCTTGAAACAGCGTGGCGGAAATTTTTTCATATGCGCCAAATGCAGTCACCGAAACCATGCACATTGCCCCAGCAACAAACCCAAATGCTGCCTGCTTCATATTTTTCATTGTATTGCGCCTCCTTTAACCATATTGTCCATTTTGGATGTGTGCAAAGAAACCCATCTCCCTGTTTCCTTGTTTGTTTCATTGTACAGCCGATCGGGGTAAAATTCAATGAAATTTTCCTTACAATGACATTACAACTAACGAAAAGGAATGGAAAATGTCTGGTCCTTTTCCTGTCTGATTATTGTTTTGCAAATTTTTTCAACAGCCGGATATCGTCGCCAAAAAATTTCAAAGCAGTAAAGCTGCCCATCAGGCGGCTGGCCACCCGGTCCGTATACCGCTCTGCTAAATCGGCCAAAGATAAATTGGTGGAAATGATGGTGCTTTTCTCCTCCAGCAGCCGGGTGTTGATGAGGGCAAACAGACGGCTGGCCGTAAAGGATGTGAAAAACTCTGTGCCCAAATCGTCTATGATCAGCAGGTCCACCGACAATAAATCGGCGAAAAACCCATTGGCCTCTGTTTCTTCCTCTTCATGAAACTGCTCTTTTTCCAGCTGTAAAAACAGCGCCGGCGCTGTGGCATAAAACACCGGAATGCCTCGTTGCAGCAGTTCCTGGGCTATGGCGCTGCATAAAAACGTCTTACCAAGGCCGGGGCTGCCATACAGCAGCAGATGCTCCGTTTCCTTGGTGAATCGTTTCGTAAAGCGGAGGCAAACGGATAAAATCCGCTCCATATTCTCCCTGGGCGAACCGTGCTCCCCTGCAAAAGGCTGAGTGGAATAATAGGCCAGGGAAAATTGGTCAAACGTGTCTTCTCCCAGCAGATGGCTTAAATTGGAAGCGGCATAAGCTTCTTCCACCAGCGCCTGAGAAAAACAGCTGCATGGCCTTCCCTCCACAAAGCCCGTATCTTCACATTTGGGGCAGCGATACTGCACCTGCCATGCCTCTGGTGCAATTTGATGCTGTTGGCAGAGGGCTTCTTTTTCCAGCTTCAGCTGCTGCTGGGTTTGACGCAGCATTGCCAGTGTTTGTTCCATCTCCTGGGGAGAAAGAATGGCCTGTTTTGCCATTTCCACCCCCAAAAGCTGTAACTGCCGGTCAATCTCTTCCAGCCGGGGCACCTGCTGATACAGCGCCTGCCGCCGCTCTTCTGCCTCCCGTTTTGCCTGGGTGCGCCGCAGGTCATAGCGGCGCAGGAGACGGCGGTATACTTCCAAACGGTCTGCCATGGGCTTAGTTCTCTCCTTTCAAGCGAGCCTGCTGCTGTTGTTCAAAGGCCGCATAATCATATTTGCGCTGGGCATAGGTGCCAAAGGCGTTGGCTGAAGGCTTTTTGGCCGGCTGTTTTTTTTCGGCAGAAGCTGCCTGTTCCTTTTGCTTTTGCGCAAAGGCCTGCTGCTCTTTTTTCACATCTTCTACTGTTTGGATGCCGGCCTTTTCCCAGTTTTGCAAAATTTTATCTGCATAGGCAAAAGCCGCCTTCCCTGTGGCCTCCACCGTTTTTTCACAAGCCAGCAGCACCAAAGGAAGGGGCATTTCCATCTCCAGCAGCCATTGCTTCATGTATTTTTCTTCGCTGGCCACCGGCTGACGGCCGCTTTGGCCAAAGGCTGCCATAATCTTCTTAAAATCGCCGCCTGTCAGGCGCAGCCGTTCTTCGGCCGCCTCCACAGTAAAAATACCGCTTTCCGCCCAATCGATGGCCACCGCCTCAATATAGCGGCAACTGCGGTGGTTTTGTTCTGTGCAGTGGCGCAGCAGCACCTCAATGACATCCACCGGCAGCTCCAGCCAGTGGCGCAGGGAAAAAATCACCGACAAATCGTTATGGCTTAAATACCGTCCCAAATAGCTTTGGGCCATGGCAAACAGACGGCGGATTTCTTCGTTTTTGGCGGCATACATGGAAAGCTCCTGGGGTTCATAGTGGGGACGGGCAGAAAAGTGTGGCGCCGGCGTCTGCATCAGGGGCAGATACAATTCTCCGTCTTCCACCTGCAGCACCCCTTCTTTTTGCCAAAAAAGCGCCGCCTCCAATACCGTCTGGGCCGGCTGCCCCAAAAGCTGGGCCGCCTCGGCCACCGGCAGCTTCTTCTGGGGCGAAACAGATTTTAACAATAAATACACCGCCCAATAAACCGGCGGCGTATGGGGCAAATATCGTTCTAAAAAAGAGCCGCTGACAGAAACGCTGCTCCAATGTTGTTTTGACATGGCCGTTCTCTCCTTCCTCGCTACAGCCAGTGTATCATAAATGAAAGAAAGAAGAAAGGGGCTGTGCAATCCTCTTTTGCAGCAACCCCTATGGATTTATTCCTTATTGCGTTTGAAATGGTTGAAAAAATAAATGACAAAGCTGAGCACAAACACCATCAACAGCGCAATCACCAAAATTTTTTCATCCTTGCAGGCCACAAAAATAGCCAGCAGACCGCAGAGAATGCTGATGCCGTAAAGCACCATCACCGCTTGTTTTTGGCTTAAGCCCCGATCGATGAGCCGGTGGTGCAAATGCCCTCTGTCCGGTGACATAATGGGTTTTCCGGTAGCCGCCCGCCGGATCATGGCAAAGGTGGTGTCGAAGATGGGCAGCCCCACGCAAAGCATGGAAACGGCCAAAGCCAAAAAGGCATATCCTTTAAAGACGCCCATGATACTGGTCACCGCCAGCGTAAAGCCCAGAAAGGTGGAGCCGGTATCGCCCATAAAGATCTGTGCCGGGTTAAAATTCCTTGGCAAAAATCCAAGGCAGCTGCCAGCCAATGTGGCCGTCAGCACCACCGAAATTTCATCCCCGGTCAAAACGCAAAGCACCATGATGCTCAAAGCCGCAATGGAGCTGACACCGGCTGCCAGCCCGTCCAGCCCGTCGATGAGGTTGACGGCGTTGGTCACCCCTACAATCCACAGCAGAGTGATGGGAATGCTGAATGTTTTTAACACCGCCGTAAACGGCCAAAGCACCACATTGATTCTGGTGCCGGTGGCAATGACCACTGCCGCCGCCACCATTTGGATGAGAAACTTCACCCTGGCCCGCAGATTAAAACAGTCGTCAATCATGCCCAAAATCACAATAATGGCTGCACCCAAGATAAACCCGATCAGCTGGATGGGGTTATTATGCTCCATAAACCGGTACAGCAGCAATAACGTCAGCATAAACCCGGCCACAATGGCAATGCCGCCCATGCGGGGCATGGGTTTTTGATGCATCCCCCGGGCCTTGGGATAGTCGATGGCGCCGGCTTTGAGGGAAATGGTTTTTGCCACGGGCGTCATGACGTTGCTGATGGCAAAAGCCGTGGAAAATGCCGCAATGTATAAGACCCAATCGTGTTCCAAAACAATAACCTCTCCCTGTTTTATTTCGTTCCAAAAATACGGTCGCCGGCATCGCCCAATCCTGGCACGATATAGCCATGGTCGTTGAGCATTTCATCGTATGCTGCCGTATAAATATCCACATCCGGGTGCTGTTCTTGCACCAGTTTCACGCCGTCTGGCGCTGCCAAAATGCAAAGCAGAGAAATTTCTTTGGCGCCCCGTTCTTTTAAGAAAGAAATGGCCGCCTCTGCCGTGCCGCCGGTGGCCAGCATGGGATCCACCAAAAGCACCTTGCTTTGGGCAATGTCAGCAGGCAGTTTGCAGTAATATTCCACCGGACGCAGCGTCTCCGGATCCCGGTACAGGCCGATATGGCCCACCTTTGCCGCCGGCAGCAGCTGCTGCATGCCGTCGCTCATGCCAATGCCTGCCCGCAAAATCGGCACAATGGCTATGGGTTTTTTTACTACTTTGCAGCAAGCCACAGCCAAAGGCGTTTCCACCTCACAATCCACCAAAGGCAGGTTGCGGGTGGCTTCATAAGTCAACAGCAGGGCCACTTCCCCCACCAGCTCTTTAAATTCTTTGGTGCCAGTGTCCTTGCAGCGCAGTAATGTCATTTTGTTTTGAATGAGTGGGTGTTCCGAAATAAACAGTTTGCCCATGGAGCGCCTCCTTTTAGTCCTCAATCATCTGGATACGGCGGACGTGTCTTTCGTCACCGGAAAACGGTGTATTCAAAAAGTGTTCCACAATGTCAATGGCAAGGCCCGGGCCTACCACGCGGGCGCCCATGGCCAAAATGTTGGCATCGTTATGTTCTCTGGTGGCCTTTGCCGAAAAGCAGTCGTGGCAGAGGGCGGCACGAATGCCTTTCAACTTATTGGCCGTAATGGAAATGCCAATGCCGGTGCCGCAGATCAAAATCCCCTTCTCACATTTGCCTTCCTGTACAGCTTGGGCCACTTTTTTGGCAAAAATGGGATAATCGCAGCTTTCGGTGGAATATGTCCCAAAGTTTTCGTATGCCAGCCCCTGCTTATCCAAATAGGCAATCACTTCCTGCATCAGCGGATAACCGCCATGGTCACAACCCAATGCAATCACAATTCATCTTCCTTTCCTTCCATCGCTTCTCTATTGCTTCATCCATTTGCAGCTATTATACCTTATTTCTGCCCCCGGGGGCAACTTATTTTGTAATCACCTGGGCGCAGTCGCGCACCAAAGAAGTGATTTGTTCCAAACAGCGGCGGTATACCTCCAGCGAGCAGCCATAGGGATCCATCACTTCTTCTTCTGGCTTGCCGGCAAATTCGCTCAGGGTAAACAGAGGCGTCTGGCATTGCTGGCAGACGGCCGAAAGGGCTTGTTTGTGGCCGCTTGTCATGGTCAAAATCAAATCAGCCCCCTGCACATCTTCCAGGGTAATTTGATGGCTTTGGTGGTTACGCAAATCCAAGCCCACCTCTTCCACCGCCAAGCAGGCGTTTTCGCTGGCGCCAGACGGCTCCATCACCGCAAGACCCGCAGAAGAAAAGGTATAGCCTTCTTTGGGGAACAATTCCCTTGCCACCGCTTCGGCCATGGGCGAGCGGCAGGTGTTTCCTGTGCAAACAAACAACAGATGCATTTCATTTCACCTCGATCACTTCATACCCTGCTGCTTTTTTCAGCCGGTTCATGATAGCCAGCCCCTCTCCGCTTTCGGCAAAGACTTCCGAATAGATGACATCGGCGCCCAGATAATCCAGCTTTCGCAAAATGGCAAAGAGCCTGGCGCCAATGGTTTTTTCATCCTCTCTGGCCCCGGCCGAAAGAACAAAGTCGGCCTCATAAATATCTTTCGTCTCTTCTGTGGCCAATACGCCCACTTTTTTGCCCTGCAAGTGGGCTTCTTTGACCAGTGTATTGATGGCCTGCACCACTTTCTGCGTCTCTCCCTGCACCAGTGTCACAGGCGCCTTGGGAGAATAGTGGGTATATTTCATGCCCGGCGCTTTGGGCACAGCCTTCTCATCGCCTTTTCCCAGCACTGCCGGATCCACCGAGGCACTGCCCAAAAGCGATTGCACCATCTCCAGCGTAATGGCGCCGGGGCGCAAAATCACAGCTTCCGGCCCGGTGGCGTCGATGATGGTGCTCTCCAGCCCAACATCGGCCGCGCCGCCATCCACAATCACATCAATCTTTCCATCCATGTCAAAAAGCACATGGCTGGCCTTGGTGGGGCTTGGCTTGCCGGAGACGTTGGCGCTGGGGGCTGCAATGGGCAAGGCAGCTGCCCTAATGAGGGCCTGGGCCACTGGGTGGGAAGGAAAGCGCACCCCAACCGTGTCAAGCCCGCCCGTCACCGACAACGGCACACAGTCTTTTTTTGGCAGAATCAGCGTCATTGGCCCCGGCCAGAAGGCATCCATCAATTTCTTTGCCATTTCCGGCACCTGGGAGACAATCTGATCCAGCTGAGAAAGGGATGCAATATGCAAAATCAACGGGTTATCAGAAGGGCGCCCCTTTGCTTCATAGATTTTTTTGCAAGCGGCAGCATCCAATCCATTGGCGCCCAGCCCATACACCGTTTCCGTAGGAAAAGCCACCAAGCCCCCCTGGCGGAGGACATCGGCGGCTTTTTCCATCACAGCCAAATCCACCTGCTGTGGATTGACTTCATATACGATTGTTTTCATAGATTTGCGCCGCAGCACTTTTTATATTTTTTGCCGCTTCCGCAAGGGCAAGGATCGTTGCGGCCGATCTTTGCGCCTTTAACCACTGTTCTGGATTTTCTCTGTTCCCAGAACATTTCTTTTCTTTCTTCTTCGGTGAAAATACCATCCCACTGGGACAGAGAATAAAGGTGTTCTGCATGGTATTCCACCATTTTTTTATACAGCTTGGCAAAATCCAGCACAATATCAATCTGGGTTTCTTCTGTGATGGTCTTCATGTCATAGGGCGTATCCAGCACATCATTTAAACCATCCACAAAAGCCACAATGTATTCTTCCGACATATCAAAGCGTTTTGCCAGTTCCGTTACGGTGCCGTGCAGCTCATTGACTTTATTGCCCAGCAGATATTCGTAAATGGTCTGTTCCTTTGGCATATACTCATTCCAGATAGCATCTACCGAACGGCCTTCTTGGGTAAATGCTTTTTTCATCCAATCCTCATAAATACTCATGGGTTTTTGTTCTCTCCTTTATTGACAAGTTCTTATTTTTCACCGGTTTTCCGGCGTAAAATCACGTTGGGCTGCGCATCATCCCTGGGAATCACCACCAGCTCCACCTGGGGCGGAATGAAACGCACAATTTCCTTTAGTTTATGTAACAGCTGAGCCGTATCCTGGAGAGAAGCCATTGGCGGCTGCCCCAGCACCATTTTAGTGATCTTTTGCTCTTTGGCAAATCGGCCCAGAAACTGCGCTACATCGTCTTCACAATGAAAATGAATCATGCCGCCCAGCTGGGAACCATAATTAAACAGCTCCTCCAGCAGCTTGGGCGTGTCGGCGTTATGAAAAATATTGTTGCCTTGCTGCACATGGAGAATATGCAATTCCCCATCGGCTTCGTCGGCCAATGCCGCGCCTTTGGCAATCAGGCGGCGGGAATTTCCCTGGGCCGTGATACAAACGGCAATCCGCTCGATGTGCTTTTTTTCCTCCTGATTGATTTCACGAATCAAATCCGGCCAGCCTCCCTTCAACCAGCGACAATTCACACGTTCTCACTGTTATCCTACAAAAAACTGCAAAACAAGGCATGGACAAGGCGTAAAAAGATTGTAAATTTTTTGTAAACGTTGTTTGTTACTGCTGTTTTTGTTTCAAAGCGGCAGCCACAAAGTCACGGAACAGCGGGTGGGGCCGGTTGGGGCGGGATTTGAATTCCGGATGGAACTGCACGCCCACAAACCAAGGATGATCTTTGATTTCTACGATTTCCACCAGTTTTTCATTGGGAGAAATGCCCACAATCTGCAGCCCATGCTTCATCATTTCTTTGCGGTACACATTATTAAATTCATATCTGTGGCGATGGCGTTCATACACCAAATCCTGGCCGTAGGCCGCATGGGAGAAGGAGTCTGGCGCCAGTTTGCAAGGATAAGCCCCCAGGCGCATGGTGCCGCCCATGTCTTCAATGTCTCTTTGTTCCGGCATCAAGTCAATCACCGGATGGGTGGTGTCCGGCTTGATTTCTGCCGTAAAAGCATCGGCATAGCCCAGCACATTGCGGGCAAATTCAATGACGGCACACTGCATGCCAAGGCAGATGCCAAAGAAAGGCACCTTATGCTCTCTGGCATAATGGATGGCAGTGATTTTGCCTTCTACGCCGCGGTCGCCAAAGCCGCCTGGCACCAAAATGCCGTGGGCATCTTTGAGCACCTCTGCCGCATTTTCCTCTGTCACATTTTCCGAATTGATCCACATGATGTTGACGTCGGCGCTGTTATGGATGCCGGCATGGTGCAGGCTTTCCACAATGGAAAGATAAGCGTCATGCAGCTCCACATATTTTCCAACCAAAGCAATGTTGACTTTTTCTGTCATATTGCGTTCTTTTTCCAGCATAATCATCCAGTCGGCCAAATCCGGCTCTTTGTCCACCAGATCCAGCTTTTTGCAGACAGCCTTGGCCAAGCCTTCTTCTTCCAGCATGATGGGAATTTCGTAGAGGCTTTCGGCATCCAGGTTCTGGATGATACATTCTTCTTCCACATTGCAGAACAAAGAAAGCTTTCCTTTCATATCCTGGCTCAGTTCCTGTTCGGTGCGCAGCACCAGCATGTCTGGCTGAATGCCGATGGAAAGCAGCTCTTTGACAGAATGCTGGGTGGGCTTTGTTTTCATTTCGCCGCCTTTGCGCAGGTAAGGAATCAGCGTTACATGGATATACATACAGTTTTCCCGGCCGATTTCTCTGGAAACTTGGCGGATGGCCTCCAAAAACGGATGGCTTTCGATATCGCCAACGGTGCCGCCAATTTCTGTAATGACAATATCAGAGCCGTCAATTTTGCTGGCCCGGTAAATCCGCTCTTTGATTTCGTTGGTGATATGAGGGATCACCTGCACCGTCGCACCCAGATATTCGCCTTTTCTTTCTTTGTTGAGCACCGACCAATACACTTTGCCGGTGGTGGTGTTGGAATTGATGTTCAAGTTTTCGTCGATAAACCGTTCATAGTGGCCCAAATCCAAGTCTGTCTCTGCGCCGTCTTCGGTGACGAACACTTCCCCGTGCTGATAAGGGCTCATGGTGCCGGGGTCCAGGTTGATATAGGGATCAAATTTTTGGATGGTCACCCGATAGCCTCTGGCCTTGAGCAGACGCCCCAAAGAAGCCGCCGTAATTCCTTTGCCCAAGCCGGAAACCACGCCGCCTGTGACAAAAACATATTTTGTATGCATAGTTTGTATCCTCCCGTAAATCCTCATGCAAACCATCGATTGCTGCACAACACAAAATAGACCACTTTCACTGACAAATGGTCATGCTCTGTTTATCATACCACATTTTTCGCCAAGCCACAACACTGACTTTCACCAAAACCAGCTCCAGCGGCCCGTTGGTCTTTCGTGATTTTCCACACAACAAAAAACCGTCTGTTCTTCCCTTTTATGGAAAGAAAGACCAGACGATTTTTCTTCTGTTTGTTATGGCACAATATCAATTTGGATGGAAAGAATCTGCACTTCTTCCAGCGGTTTATCATTTTCGTCCGTTTCCACCTGGGCAATGGCATCTACCACATCCATGCCTTCCATCACCTGACCGAAAATGGTGTATCCATAATCCAATTCCGGTGTGCCGCCCAATTCTTCATATTTTGCTTTGACGGCGTCGGTGTAGTTTGTGCGGAAAATTTTTCCCGTTTGAGAATTATACAGCAGCGTATCAGAACCGTATTCTTCCTTCACCTGATCCACATAGTCAAAATAGCCCTCCTGGATGGCTGGGTTTTGCACAATATAAAACTGGCTGCCATTGGTATCTGCGCCGCTGTTGGCCATGGCCAGCGCCCCTCGAAAATGATACATCTGCGCGTGGAATTCATCTTCAAAGGTGCCGCCCCAGCAGCTTTCGCCGCCGGTGCCATCGCCATTGGGATCTCCGCCTTGAATCATAAAATTGTCAATCACACGATGAAATGTCAGCCCGTTATAATAGCCTTCTTCTGCCAGTGTGACAAAATTTTCCACAGCCTTTGGCGCCTGCTCAGGGCAAAGCTTAATCACCACATCGCCTTTTGAAGTTGTGATGGTGGCCACCTGGTCTCCGCTTTTTGGTTCTTCCAGCTGCGGCATTTCATCAGAGCTTTGCAGCAAGCTTTCTGTATACTTTGCCGTTTCTTCATCCACTGAGTTTTGAGTTTCTTCTGTCTGTCCGCTTCCGCTTTCTTCTGCCGTGGCTGTTGCAGAAGAGCTGGCGCCAGAAGAACAGCCGGCAAACAGCAGCATGGCTGCCATGGCCAAACAAATCCATTTTTTCATTGGCTTAAAATCCTTTCTTTTTGTTCTAACCCACCTGTATTCGATTTTTTTATTGTAACGAAAAAAACTGCTTTTTGTCAAACGAAAAGCCCTTACATTTTCCTTAAAGTTTTTTCAATGACAGCCATCACCGCTGCCACACCGTCTTTTTGCGGGCTGTTGGCCATGGCTTCTTTCAGCAAAGGCGCTTTCAAAAAAAGCTGGGATGTCATCTTCTGTAACGATGCACCGTCCATCTTTTCTTCTTCCAGCACCAGCGAAAATCCCTGGGATGCAAAGCTTTTGGCATTTAAAATCTGGTCTCCCCGGCTGGCCTTGGCCGAAAGAGGAATCAACAGCGACGGAATTTGCAGCGCCAAAAATTCGGAGATGGAATTGCTGCCGGCCCTGGCAATGACGCCGTCACAAGCGGCAAACACATGGGCAAGCTCCCCGGAAATATATTCCATCTGCCGGTATCCAGAAAGCGAAGCAAACCTGGCATCCACATTTCCCTTGCCGCACAAATGGGCAATTTGATACTGCTCTAATAGCTGGGGCAAAACGCTGCGCAGACAGTTGTTGATTTTCACCGAACCCATACTGCCGCCCATCACCAGCAGCACCGGCTTTTCTTTCGTAAAGCCCAGAAAACGCAGCCCTTCGTCGCACTTTCCTTCAAACAGCTCCCGCCGGATGGGTGTGCCGGTGCAAATGCCTTTGCCGCCTTTGATGAAAGCCACTGTTTCCGGAAACGTGGTACAGACGGCCTGAGCAAAGGGCATGGCAATTTTATTGGCCAGCCCCGGCGTCAAGTCCGACTCATGGGCCACCACAGGAATGCCCCGTTTTTTTGCCGCCAGCACCACCGGCACGGCCACAAAGCCGCCTTTGGAAAAAACAAGATCCGGCTTAATTTTCTTTAACACCCGGTCTGCCTCGGCAATGCCTTTCATCACGCGAAAAATGTCTGTGACATTGTCCTTGGATAAATAACGGCGCAATTTTCCGCTGGAAATTCCTTCATAAGGCAAGCCGGTCTGCTGGACCAGCTGTTCTTCCATGCCGCCTTTGCTTCCCACATAGTACACCGTAAAGCCCGCCTCCTGCAAAGACGGAACAAGGGCCAGGTTGGGCGTCACATGACCTGCCGTGCCGCCGCCTGTTAAAACGATTGTTTTCTTTTTCATCTTCTGACACTTCCCTATTTCTTTTTTCCATACTGTCCTCATCTTACCAGAAAGCAAAGCGATATGCCACAAAAAAATGCAGACTGTTTTCGTTTTCTTTCGCATAGATATGGAAAAAAGCAACCAAACCGCTGCAAAAAAAGGAGAGAGCGCCATGAACGAAGATTTGAATGCAAACTTGACAGAACTATTGGAAATTGCTGCACAAGAGGAAGCCAACTGGGCTTCCCGCTATGAATCTTTATCCGAATTGGTACCAGAAGGCCCGGCCAAAGATGTGCTTTATACCTTGTACCTGGACAAAGTCCAAAATAATAAGCGCATGGTGGAACTGCTGCAAACAGAAATCTCCAATGCCGATTCCTTTTCCACTGCCAAAGCGCCTTTTTTGGAAGAAACCTATCAAGCCGAAAACATGACCAAATATCTGCAAGAAAACATCTGGCACGAGGTGGAAAGCGCCCGCTTTTATGGCAGCATCCTGCCGCTGTTTTCGGACCATGCCATTTCTTCTCAGCTGACGCTGCTGTTGGAGGGGGCTCAAAATGCCGCCATTTTAAACCAGTATCTTTTCAGCCTTTCTTTTCCCAGCTGAACGTGCTATACTGAAACAAACCAAAGATTGACAAATACAAAGGAGGTCTGTCAAAAATGAGCGACTGTATTTTCTGTAAAATTATTGCTGGGGAAATCCCCTCTGCCACACTGTATGAAGATGATGTCTACAAGGTGATTTTAGACCGGTTTCCAGGCAACGAAGGCCATGCGCTGATTCTGCCCAAAAAACATGTTGCCAATTTATTTGAGCTGGACGAAGAAACGGCAGCCGGACTGTTTCGCCTGGCAGTCAAAGTGGGGAAAGCACAAAAAGAAGCCCTGGGCCTGACTGATTTAAACCTGGTGCAAAATAACGGCCCCATCGCCGGACAGACGGTCAACCATTTCCACCTGCACCTGATCCCCCGCCACGAAGGCGACAGCGTTACCGTGGCATGGAAACAGCTGGATTTGACAGATGAGCAGATTGCAGCCATGCAGGAAAAACTGAAACAAGCACTGTAAAAAGCAGAAGCCGTCTGTCGCGCAAAGATTTCTGCGTAAGCATCTGCCGGAGGCGGCAGACTACACTGCCCAGAGCAAGTATACCCTCACATGCCCAAACCGGCCCATCTTTGACCTCATTTCAGATTTTGAAGCACTCAACTGAGGAAGCAGCTATACTGGCCCAAGAGCTCTTGTTTCATAATAGAGACGATAACTTAGCCGAAGCCTGTACGCCTGGTGCAGTGTGCCGAACTAAAATCCGCATGCATGAATGCATGCGGATTTTTTGTATGGTGTTCGGCTGCCGTCACCAAAAGCTTCTGTACTTTTCAGCTGCCATGTTTCCTTGTCTTCCTTATTTTGGCATCGTTTCGCTAAATATTTTACATATTCCATGACGCAATCCACCCGCTTGCCATTTCTCGAGCCACGATACTTCAGCCGTCCTGTTAGGGGCAAGAAAAAGAGCAGTTGAAATAAGCGCAGGCAGCTTCCTATTGCCAGGAAGCTGCCTGCGCTTATTTGTTTGCATTTTCCAAGGATATCCGCCAGAAATGGCTTCTGAACATGCAATCACCATTGTTACACAGCAGGGCGATTTCCGCGCCAGACTGGTTCTATGATATCAGTCGGCTGGGAAGTGCCGGACCCAGTCTGGGTTAGATCTGTGGTCTGCGTCATAAGCTGGGAGATCAATTCTACCACATCAGAGATGGGAATGGAGTATCCCATGCCCTCTACATCTGTGTCCGACACCTTGGCGGTATTAATTCCAACCAGTTCTCCATCCAGATTCAGCAAGGCCCCGCCGCTGTTGCCAGGGTTGATGGCAGCATCGGTTTGGATGTAGGTGGAAGTGGTGCCGCTGTCGCTGGTGATGCTGCGCTTCAAGGCACTGACAATGCCAGTAGTTACAGACTGGCCGTAGCCCAAGGCATTACCAATAGCCACCACCTGCTCTCCGACTTTAAGCGCATCAGAATCACCCACCGCAATAACCGCAATTTGGGACAATGTGTCAGAAGATAAATCGGACACTGCCACCTTGATCACCGCCAGATCCATCTCTTCATCGGCACCGCACAGCTGAGCCTCATAGACCGCGTTGTCCACAAAACCAACGGACAATGTGGTGGCACCCTCTACCACATGGGCATTGGTAACCATATACAGCCAAGTGCCGTCGTTGGCAATGATGATGCCTGAACCGCAGCTGGTGGTCTCCTGCAGCTGCGGCTGGCCGGCTCCGTTAGGGCCGAAACGATTGAAAAAACTCTGAACCTCCTGAACAGAGATGTTGGTAATGGACACAACGCCAGGCAGGGCGGCAGCTGCAATGTCAGACACATCCATGCCATAGCGGGTGCTGGAATAGGCAGTGCTGGCCAGATTGGTGAGAGCCACGCCAGCAGATTCAGTGCTGACAAAATTCTCGTTGCTGTATTGCTGAGAAAGAAAGGTATTGATGCCGTAAAATGTACCCGCTGAAACAGTTCCAAACAAAGCCGTGCTCAGTGTCAGCGCTGCCAGCCGCCGAAAAACCCCCTGCTTCTTTTGTCTGGGTTTGCTCCGCTTAGACGTTCCATAGTCCATCTTCTGTGTACACTCATTCCGCTCCATGTTCTGATTCGTATCATTCATATAGCAAGCTCCTTTTTAGATTGTATTGTTTTGACTTCAGGTTCTTGCTACAAGAATAAAAAACGAACCATAACTGGAGTTAAAAGAATTAAATTTTTAGGCTGGAAAAGAAACGACCACCGATAGGGACATCCTGTCGGAGCTCTCCGCCCGGATCTTCCCCTTATGCGCCAGCACAATGCTCCGGGCAATAGACAAGCCCAGACCATACCCGCCCGTCCGACTGTTTCTGGACTGATCAGAGCGGTAAAACCGATCGAAGAAATATGGCAGCTTGTCCTCATCTACAGGCTGAATTGTCGTATTCTTCACCACAAGCAGGATATTCCGCCCCTGTTTTTCCAGCCGCAGTTCCAGCTGCCCTCCAGCAGGTGAATACTTCAAAGCGTTATCCAGCAAAATGGAGATCAGCTGCCGGATAGCTTTTTCGTCTCCCGTACAAGAAAGCATCGGCTGGATATGCAGAGCCAATTCCTTCTCTTGGCTTTTGGCAGGCGCCAGAAAAGGCAGGGCCATTTCTTCCACCACATCGGAGAGCGGAAACTCAATGACCTGAAGCGGCGGTTTTTCCTCCTCCATGCGGGAGAGATAAATGAGATCGTTGGTGAGGCCGGTAAGCCGCTCCGTCTGTCGGCGGATGTCAATAAGCCATTGGTTTTCTCCACACTCCATCTCTGCCAGTTCCACATCGGCACTGATGATGGTCATGGGGGTTTTCAGCTCATGGCCGGCATCGGTGATGAATTGCTTTTGCTTTTCATAGCTCTCAGCCACAGGACGGACAATCCGGTGGGACAAAATCAACAGCAGCAGCAGTACTGCCAGCAGGCCCAGCAGAGACAATGCTGCACTGGCCAGCAAAGTCGTACGGAAGGAGGACAAGCTCCGTCCGCAATCCAGGAAAATGACGCGGGTTTTTCCTTCTTCCGCCAACACCAGATAGCGGTAGTCGTCCAGGAATCCGGCGGCATGACCAGATTCGACCACCGATTGGGCATACAGCTTTGCCGACGCTTCATCCACAGCAGCAATCTGGCCTGTATCGGTCTGGAGAACCTGATCATTTTCATCCAGAAGAATAGAGAAAAAACGAGACTCATAGGGTGTTTCCGGAGACAATCCGTTCTGCCCCAAAAAATCCCGTCTTCCCGGGCCCCGTTCTATAGGTGCCTCTTTGCCCGGCAGAATCTCCGGTCCATTGCGGATTTTTGGAAATTCCCCGTCGTTTCTTCCCAGCAGAGCCAACACCGTATCGGCATCGGCAACCACCTTCTGATAGCTCATCAGATTCACACCGCCCAGAATCACAGTAAGGACGATAGTAAGAGAAATCATGCAAGCGGCAATGAGCTTGCGGCGCAGTCGTTTGATCATCTTTGTTCCTCCAGAGAGTAACCGGCGTTCCGGGTGGCTTTGATTTGAATGTCCGCTTTCAAGGCGGCAAGTTTTTTGCGCAGATAGGAAATGTATACCCATACCACATTCAATTCCACATCGCTGTCATAGCCCCAAATCCGCTCTATAAACCGCTCTGCGGGAATAAGCTGCCGGGGATTGCGCAGCAGCAGTTCCATCATCTGAAACTCCTTATTGGCCAGACGAAAGCTGCCGTAAGGGGAGGAAAGCTCGAATGTGGCTTGATCCAAGGTAATATTGCCCAGGGTAAGGCGGCTGGTCACCTGCCCTCCGGTCTGGCTGCGAGTTATGGCCCGTATCCGAGCCATCAGCTCGGCAGTGGAAAAGGGCTTGGTCAGGTAGTCGTTGGCGCCTGTATCCAAGCCGGTGACCTTGTCCTCTACCTCTGATTTGGCAGTGAGCAGCAACACTGGAATGGGATTACCCGCCTGCCGCAGCCGGCGCAGCACCTCCAACCCATCCAGCTTAGGCATCATGATATCCAGAATCAAAGCATCATAGTTTCCTGCATCCAAATAGGCCAGGGCCTCTTCGCCATCGTACACCGGATCTACGGAGTAGTTGTTCTTTTCTAAAAGGGCCGTTACCGCCCGAGACAGGAAGCGTTCATCTTCAGCAAACAGTATTCGCATATGGTTTATCCTTTCTAATTATCTTTTTGAATCCAGCTATCTTTTTAAAGCCAGCATACCACCGCTGCCTTAACCTTAATTTAAATAATAGCACAGTATACACAGACTGTCACTTATCCTGGGATAAAAGCGCCTATACGCTTGAGAAAACCCGCCCTTCTCTTTGGATACAGAAGTTGAAAAAATCGTTCACTTTTTATTCACAAAAAATGCCGCCGCAATTAAACTCCAATTATGTTTCAGTTTTTACACTGACATTACAACATCAAACAAGGAGGTTCTGCCTATGAAAAACCAGATGATCTTTCAGCGATATGAATTCAAATATTTGATGGATTTTCGCCAGATGAAAGCCGTACAGGCTGCCATGGCTCCCTATATGGTGCCGGACGAATACAGCCATAGTTCCATCCGAAACCTTTATTTAGACACTCCGGATTACCGGCTGATCCGCCGCAGTCTGGAAAAACCCATCTATAAAGAAAAGCTCCGTGTGCGCAGCTACAGTCAGGCAGGAGAACACGATCCAGTATTTGTGGAGCTGAAAAAGAAGTATCGCTCGGTGGTGTATAAGCGCCGCATCTCCATCCCGCAGGATCAAGCAATGGCATGTATCGACGGGAGGCAGACCTGGCAAAACAGCCAGATTGGCAGAGAACTGGCCTACACCATGGATTTTTATCAGTTTTTGCGCCCGGCGGTGTTCCTCTCCTATGAGCGGGACTCTTTCCGCGGAGTGAAAGACGAGGATCTTCGAGTGACCTTTGACAGCGAGATCCGATACCGCCAAGAAGAACTGACACTGGATTCCGATACCTGGGGTACTTCTATCCTGCCGCCCGGCCAGGTGCTCATGGAATTGAAAGTGGCCGGAGGACTGCCCCTGTGGATGGCCCATGTTCTTTCAGAACAGAGAATCTTTAAGACCTCTTTTTCTAAATACGGCGCTGCCTATCAAAATATTATACTCACCAGACAGAAAGGAGAAAGAAAATATGCTTAACACCGTATTTCGCGGACTGTTTGACACCGCCTTGACCGATACCATCTCCCCTGGAAACTTCCTTCTCTGTGTGGGTGTTTCTCTTGTTCTGGGACTGCTGCTCTGTGTCATGACCGGCTGGCAGTCCCGCAGCAGCCGCAGCCTAACCATCACCCTTGCGCTCTTGCCGGCAGTAGTCTGCGTGGTCATCATGATGGTCAACGGCAATGTGTGCACCGGTGTGGCGGTGGCCGGAGCCTTCAGCCTGGTGCGCTTTCGCTCCGCCCCCGGCACCGCCCGGGAGATCTCAGCCATTTTTGTGGCCATGGGCACTGGCCTTATCACCGGCATGGGCTACCTGGCCTACGCTGCCCTGTTTTCCCTGATTCTCGGCGCAGCTACCATGGCGTACACCGCATTTAGTCTTCGTCCAAAAAACGGAGGCCCCGTCTACCGCACTTTGCACATCACCATTCCCGAGGATCTGGACTACATCGGTGTCTTTGAACCGGTGCTTGACCAGTTCACCCGGCAGCACAGCCTCACCCAGGTGAAAACCACCAACATGGGCAGCTTGTTCAAGTTGACCTATGATGTAACCATAAAAGATGCCGCGCTGGAAAAGAAATTCATTGATCAGCTACGGCTGCGCAACGGCAACTTGGAGATTTCTTTGGGACACCAAGACAATGCTGTAGCCACTTTATAAAAAAGGAGATGATGATAGAATGAAAAAAACAAAGCGCGGGCTCACCGCGGGTTTGCTGTGTGCCCTGCTGCTTCTCAGCGGCTGCACAGCGCAGAGCGCCGAAGAGGATTTTTCCAATACAGAAACCGTTTCCTCTGAAAACATTATTACCACCGCAGTATCCACCCTCGATACATCCGGCGTATTCAGCGACCGGGATCTGGCAGGGACCTATGACGAAAGTGAAGCAATCTCCATTGCGCTTAATGGAGACAGTGCTTCCTGTGATTCCAATTCCGTTGTCATCGACGGCAGCACCATCACTATTGCCGACGAGGGTGTCTACCTCATTTCCGGCACCCTCACGGATGGACAGATCATCATAAACGCCGGCGATACTGATAAGGTACAGCTGGTGCTGAAGGATGCAGAAATTACCAGCGCCACCTCTGCTGCTATCTACGCTCTGGAGGCTGACAAAGTATTCCTCACTTTGGCAGAGGGTACGGAGAATACTCTGGCCAACGGCGGCGAGTATATCCCTATTGACGACAACAACATCGACGCAGTGATCTTCGCCAAAACCGACCTAACTCTTAACGGCTCCGGCAGCCTGACCATCAACGCCCAGGCCGGCCACGGCGTCGTTTCCAAGGACGATCTGGTCGTCACCGGCGGAAGCTACACCATTACTGCCGCCAGCCATGGTCTCAGCGGTAAAGATAGCATTGCCATCGCCGACGGCACCTTTGCCATCACCTCCGGCAAGGATGGCATTCATGCAGAAAACAGCGACGATTCCTCTCTAGGCCAGCTTTATATTAAAGATGGCAGCTTTAGCATCATTTCTCAAGGCGATGCCATCAGCGCCATGGGCGCCCTTCAAATCGACGGCGGAACCTTTGATTTGTATACCGGGGAAGGCAGCGCAAGCGTGGAAATGATTAGCGGCGACCAATTTGGCGGCCAGAGAGGCAGTTGGACGGATCCAGCCGCGGCTACCGATACCCAAACAGAAGAGGACTCCGTCAGTCAAAAGGGCATCAAAGGAGAAAGTTCCTATGCCATCAACGGCGGCACTTTTCATATCGACAGTGCGGATGACTGTCTCCACGCCGGCGGAGAGATGGTCATTGCCGCCGGAACATTGATCCTAAACAGCGGAGATGACGCCGCTCACTGTGACGACGCCCTCACCATCCAAAGCGGCACTTTTACCATTCCTTACTGCTATGAAGGAATTGAGGGACTATCCATCACCATTGATGACGGTGTCTTTGACATCACCTCCAACGACGACGGCCTCAATGCTGCCGGCGGCACAGACAGTTCCGGCTTCGGCGGCTTTGGCAGCCGACAGCAGGATCACTTTGCCTCCAGTTCCGACAGCTTTATTCTCATCAACGGCGGCACCTTCACCATTGTATCCAACGGCGACTGTGTGGACTCCAACGGCAGCCTGACCATCAACGGCGGCACCTTGCATCTTACCTGCAACGGCAGCGGCAATACTGCTCTTGACTGTGACGGCACCTACGCCAACAACGGCGGCGATATAACCACCAATGACGGCTCAGAAAACAACCCCGGCCAGATGGGCGGAGGAAGCCCCGGCCAGAGAAGCGGAGGAAGCCCCGGTCAGAGAAGCGAAGGAAGCCCCGGCCAGATGGGCGGAGGAAGCCCTGACCAAATGGGTGACGGAGGCCCTGGCGGAAGGGGGGATCAAACCAATACAAATGGCCACAGCAGCGTTCGTGGCCAAGACGGCACGGCAGCCTTGGAAGAACGGGGGCAGACGCTTGAAACCGAATTCTGAAAAGAGCCTGCCTAACAAAGCAGATCGACAGACGCTTTGTCCTTCCCAGAAGGGCTGTAAAAAGGAGATAAAAGTACCTGCTCATCAAAAACGTTTCCAAGCAGATGCTTGCAAGCCATAGATATATCTTGTCTGCTGGAAAAGCCGCTATTTTTAAAATCGTTTTGCATCAAACACAAACCAAAATCAGCAGCGTTCTATCGTCCTAAAATTCCCCACACACAGCTTAAGCCCCATAAGTACACATGGTATACTTATGGGGCTTAATACGTTATCTTTCTGGAACATGGATGAAAGAAACATAGCTGCATGCCGCTTTCATGACTTGCAGCTGTATTTCCCATTTTGTTTTTAGAAATGGCTCTCAAAGCCTCTTTCCATCGGTCGTTCTTAGGTTCATCTTAAGATGTCCCTATGAGCGGCAGACTTCTTCTTTCTTTTCCGTTTTCCAAAAGCCAGAAGAACCGGCAGTTTCCCGCCGGTCCTCCTATTCCATTCTCTCTGCAAATTCCAGCGTCCGAAACGCCCCAAACTCCCGCCAGACCATCTGCTTTAACAGTCCATGCAGTTCTCGATGGGCTTCCTCAGACAGGGTAAAGCCAAAAATCCGCCCCTTTTCTCTCTCCTGCACAAAGGAAAAGGCCTTGGCCGTTGCCGGCAAAACCGTCCGGCAATCAGGCAGATTCTTAGCACAAGAGGCACACACCAGCCCGCCGGCCGAAAAGGAAAACGCCGTTATTTCTTTTGCCCCGCAGCTGCTGCAAGCGCCGTTTCCGCCCAAAAGGCCGTTGAGCTGCAAATACTTGATAAGGAAAATATCCGTTGCCAAATCCGGCGGAAAACTGCCCTTTTCCATCACTGCTAACGTCCGTAGCAATAGCGGCAGCACATCTCCTTCTTCCATCCCCTCTAACACCGTTTTTTCCACCAAGTCCAGCAAAAAAACGCCATAGGAAAGCCGCTTGACGTCTTCTCGCAAATGGTAAAAGTTTTCCACCAATTCTGCCCGGTTGACCGATACAAACCCACGGCCTTCATAGAGAAAAAACCGGCTGTAGCAAAAAGGCTGGGTGGCGGCCAACAGCTTGCTTTTTCCGTTTTTTGCCCCCCGCACCGATAAGCGCACTTTGCCGCCTTCCTGGCTTAGGACCACAATCTGCTTGCCGCTTTCGCCGGTTTGGTATTCCTTGAGCACCAGCCCCGTTATATCCTGCGCCATGGTCAAATCCGTTTGGCGTCATAGCCAAAGTTTTTCAGCAAAAAGTCGCTGTCGCGCCAGTCCTTTTTCACTTTCACCCAAAGCTGCAAATGGATGGGGGAACCCAAGAGCGCCGCAATATCCATCCTGGCCCGGGTGCCGATTTGTTTGAGCATATTGCCGCCTTTGCCGATGATGATGCCCTTGTGGGATTCTCGTTCACAAAAAATGGTGGCCTCCACATCCACCAAATCCCGTCCTTCCCGTTTTTTCATGGACGTAATTTCCACGGCAATGCCATGGGGGATTTCATCTTCCAGCAGCTGCAGCGCCTTTTCCCGGATGATTTCCGAAGCAATCTGCCGTTCCGGCTGGTCGGTGATCATATCTGCCGGGAAATACTGGGGGCCTTCTGGCAAATAGCTTTGGATGACCGAAAGGAGGGTGTCACAGTTTTCTCCGTCCTTTGCACTGACCGGTACAATTTCCCGGAAGGGATACAAAGAACGGTATTCATCGGTCATGGTGAGGATATGGCTTTTTTCCACGGTGTCAATTTTATTTAATACCAAAATCACCGGCGTTTTCACCCCGGCCAGCCGCTCCAGCACAAACCGGTCGGCCTCTGCCCCCCGCTCCGTTGGCTCCACCAGCATCAGCACAGCATCCACTTCGTTTAAGGCCGTTTCCGCCGCCTTTACCATATAGCTGCCCAGCTTATGTTTCGGCTTATGGATGCCAGGCGTATCAATGAAAATCACCTGAAAGTCCTCTTTGGTCAAGATGGACTGGATTTTGTTTCTGGTTGTCTGCGGCTTTGGGGACATGATGGCAATTTTTTCGCCAATGAGCTGATTCATCAGCGTGGACTTGCCCACATTAGGCCGCCCCACCAGCGCCACAAAGCCCGATTGAAATTTCTTTTGTGCCAAAACGATTACTCCTTCCCTTCTGTTTCCATGGCCCGGTACTTGTCCCGGATTGTTTTCCAATCCTGCCAGGCTTCTTTCTTTTTGCTCTCATCGCGCAGCAGGGCCGAGGGATGATAGGTGGCAATAAAAAGCACGCCTTTTTTCTCCATCCACTGCCCATGCTGGCGCGTGATGCGAAAATCAGGATCCATCAGCGTCAGCGCCGCAATGCGCCCCAGGCAGACCACAATCTTCGGCCGCACCAGGGCAAACTGATAGCGCAGATAATTTAAGCACGCCTGCCGCTCCTCTTCCAGCGGATCCCGGTTATGGGGCGGACGGCATTTGACGATATTTGCAATATACACCTCTTCCAGGGAAAAGCCGGCTGCCTGAAGCATTTTGTCCAGCAGCTGCCCCGCCGGGCCCACAAAGGCTTTTCCCTGCAAATCCTCCTGTTCGCCGGGGCCTTCGCCCACCAGCATGATCTTGGAGGTGCGGCTGCCCCGGTCGATGACCACATGGTGCCGTCTTTGCCACAAGGCACAACGCTGACACCCCTGGCAGGCCGCCTCCAGCTGCTCCCATGATTTTTCCATTCCTGTTCCCTGCCTTTTAAGGTTCTTTCGTTAACATTTGTTCCAACAGCGCTACAAAGTCTTCCCCGGCGCCCCAGTCAAACCTGGTAAACAAGCTTTCCGAGCCGCCGCCGGAAACGGCATGGACATGGGTTCTGCCTTCCCAGTCATCCAGCACCACCGTCAGCGTCAGGCGGTTGCCCACTCGAAAATAATGTTTTTCCAGCACCAAAACACAAAGGCTGTTGCCTTGGGGCGTTTTTCTTTCATATTCGCTTAACAGCGTCATCGTCAAGCTGTCTTCCAGACGGCTTTTGATTTGTTCCACTGCTTCTGCTATGGTTTTCGATAGATAAAAGTCTGTTTCTTCCAAGCTATTCTTCCTTTCGTCCCTCCATGGAAGCCTGCAAAAAAGCACCCGGCAGCAGCTGCGCCAAGGGTTCTATGCAAATGCCTTCCTCCTTGCTCCAAAGGACCACATCGCCCTGCGGCATCCATTCCATCAGCACCTGCCGGCAGATGCCGCAAGGCGGCGTTTTTGTCTCGGCGCTGGAAACAATGGCAATGGCCGCAAATGCCCGGGCCCCTTCGGAAACGGCCTTCCCCAGCGCCACTCGCTCAGCACAGATGGTGGCCCCAAAGGAGGCGTTTTCGATATTGCATCCTGTAAAGATGCGGCCGTCTTTGGCCAAGAGCGCCGCCCCCACAGCAAAATGGGAATAGGGGCAATAGGCTGTATGGCGCGCTTTTTTGGCCGCTTCCACCAGCGATTCATACATTTGCCTCTCCTCCTTACCGGGTAATGCCAAGGCCATCTAAAATTTCCCGCTGTTTTTGAAACATCACCGTTTCTTCTTCCGGCGTCATGTGGTCATAGCCCAGCAGATGGAGCATACTGTGGGCCGTCAAAAAAGCCAGCTCCCGTTTGAGGCTATGGCCATAGCTTTCGGCCTGTTCCTTGGCCCGCTCTACCGAAAGGATGATATCGCCTAGGACAATTTCGCCCTGTTCGTTTTTTTCCGGCTCTTCCCCTGCTGCAAAGGTCAGCTGGGGAAAGCTAAGCACGTCCGTTTCCTTATCGATGCGGCGAAACTGGCGGTTGATCTGGCGGATTTCTTCCGGCGTCACCAGCGATAAGCTTACCTCCGTCTCCAGCGGAAACCCTTCTGCCCGCAGCACCGCCTCTGCCACCTGGCAAAACAGGGCTTCTGTTTCTTCTGTCACATCCTCGCCGCAGCGATTATCCATCCACAGCGTCATGGCTTTTCCTCCTTTTTTGCCTCTTCCCTGGCCAGGGCTCGCTTCACTTCTTCTTCCTTGGGATAGGCCACCCGATTGTGGTTCATGCCGTTAAACACTTTCAAAAACGACTGTTTGATGCTTTCCAGTTCTTTTAAATCCAGCCGGCAGTCGTTGAGCTGGCCGTCATCCAGCTTGTCTTTGATGAGCGTATCAATGAGCGCTTCCACCTCAGCAGCAGTTTTTCCCTGACTGAAACTGCTGCGCACTGCCGCTTCCACCGTATCGGCCAACATCACAATGGCCGACTCCTTAAACTGGGGAATGGGGCCTTTATAGCGGAAATCTTCTTCCTTCGTTTCGCCCTCCGGCTTTTCTTTGGTGCTTTTCACATAAAAATATTTCACCAGCGTGGTGCCGTGGTGCTGGCGGATGATATCAATGATCACCGGCGGAATATGATGTTCCTGGGCCAGTTTCACCCCCTGCTCCACGTGCTCGATGATGGTTTTTGCGCTGATATAGGGATCCAGATGGTCATGGGCATTTTCTCCAAACTGGTTTTCACTGAAATACTGCGGTTTATAAAGCTTTCCAATGTCATGGTAATAGGCGCCGACACGGGCCAGCGTGCCATTGCAGAAGATGTCATAGGCCGCCGTTTCGGCCAAATTGGCCACAATCAGGCAGTGATGGTAAGTGCCCGGCGTTTCAATCATCAGCCGCCGCATCAGCTCATTGGCGGGGTTTGCCAGTTCCATCAGCCGGTATTGGCTGTTGATGCCAAAGATGGCCTCCCACAAAGGCAGGCTGCCCACCACCAAAAGCAGCAGCAAAAACCCAATGCCGCCGGCCATGGCTCCTTCTTGCAAAATTTCCATCGTCATGGCCTTTTGGAAAAACAGCTGCACCGTCACATAGGAAACAAAGTGAACCAGTCCTGTCAGCACCGCCGCCATAAACACCCGGCTGCGCTTGGTGGTATATTGGATGAGCAGCGCCGAAAAGCTGCCTGCCATCAGTGCATAAACCAAATAATCGCCGGTACCGTTAAACACAAACAACGATGCCACCGCCACAAATAAGTTTAAAATGATGGCCAGTTTCACCCGCACCAGTATGGCAATGAGCATGGCAAACAGTGACACCGGCACCAGATAATACGTGGTGAGGCTGCTGGTGACGCTGAAGAAAAACAGCGCCAGCAGATAGGCGCAAAAAATCAGCACCACTTTGCCCCTCTCCGCCAGCAGCCGCTGCTGCTGGGTAGCCATAAACAAATACATGGCCAAAAATGCCAAAAACACCACGCCGCATCCGCCCACCAGCGGCACAAGGCTTGCTGCATAGCTGATGTTAACCAGCCCCAAATCATCTAAAATGGCATAAATTTCTTCCGTGACAATTTCGCCTTCGTCCACAATTTTTTGGCCTTTGAGCACCATCACCGGTTCCACTTCTGCCAGTTTTTGTTCCTGGGCTGCCGCCATGGCATCCTCATCCACCACCAAATTTGGCGTCAATACGGCCACCAGCACATCTTTGCCCATACGCAAAAGGGCATTTTTCCACAGCGTGCCGTCCATTTCCAGCTCCACCATTTCCCGCATTTTTTCCAGGTTTTCTTCGGTGATCCGCTCTTCATAGGCACGGTCCAAAATCCCCAGCAGTTCTTTTTCAAACTGGGCGCGGCCGCTTTCTGTCAGCTCGTAGTACGCCTGCAATTCCGCCGCCGTCACAGCCATGGGAATTTGCAGCGTCAATTCCGGTTCAAAATCCAGCTCCCGCCCTGCTTGTTCTGCCTCTTCCAGCTCTAAAACGGCTGCGTTGAGTTCTTCAAAGAATCCTTCCACCTGGGCTTCTGTCTGCTCTTTGACCTGGGGATCCATTTTATAGAGCAGCCCAATTTCTTCCAGCGCTGCCTGCTGCACCTGTTCGGTGGCAATGCGGTTTTCCACACTGCGGGGGGCCACATACCGTTTGCCTGCAATGCCGCCCACTTCCACCACTTCGTTGTCGTTGACATAACCGCCGGTGAAGATGGCGGCAGCCGTCACCAAAAAAGCAGCCAGGCACAACAAAGAGCGAAACCAGATTTGTTTTTGCATTTTTTGCTTCATACAATCACTTCCGTTTTCTCAATAACGTCCGGGACGGACGGCCTTTTTCTCTTGCCATGGTTTCTGATTTTTCATAGGCGGCAATGATCTTTTGCACCAGAGGATGACGCACCACATCCTGATTGGTCAAAGTGATCATGCCGATGTCGCCAATGCCTTTTAAAATACGGGAAGCCTGGGTAAGGCCGCTTTTTTTGCCTTCGGCCAGGTCAATTTGCGTCAAGTCGCCGGTGATAACGGCTTTGGAGCCATAACCCAGACGGGTTAAAAACATCTTCATTTGTTCCGGCGTAGTGTTTTGGGCTTCATCCAGCACGATAAAGGCATTATCCAGCGTCCGCCCTCTCATATAGGCCAAGGGGGCCACTTCAATGAGGCCCTTTTCCATGTTAGCCGCAAATTTTTCCGCCCCCATGATTTCATAGAGGGCATCATAGAGCGGCCGCAAATAAGGATCCACCTTCTGCTGCAAATCGCCGGGCAAAAACCCCAGCTTTTCCCCTGCCTCAATGGCAGGGCGGGTTAAGATGATGCGGTTGACCTCGTTGTTTTTAAAGGCCGTGATGGCCATGGCCATGGCCAAATATGTTTTGCCGGTGCCGGCAGGGCCGATGCCAAAGACAATGGTATTATTGCGGATCAAATCCACATATTTTTTCTGTCCCAGGGTTTTTGGCTTAATGGGGCGGCCGTTGACAGTCAGGCAGATGACATCGCTGTACATTTTTTCCACTTCTTCCGGCAGCACGCTTTCCACCCCGTCCAGCAGATACTGTACCACCTGTTCGGTGATTTCTTCTTTTTTTCGGGCAGCCATCAGCAGTTCATACACCACCTTCTGTCCAGCTTCTACGGTGCGCTTATTGGGGCCCTTGATTTTCACCACATCGCCCCGGTTTACCACCTGCACCCCCAGCTCCTGTTCAATTTTTTTGATATTGGCATCGTACTGTCCAAAGACAGCAGAAATATTTTCGTTTTCAATGGCTATCACACGTTCTGTTTCACTCATCTTTCGTTTCGTCTCCTTCATCCAGTTGTTCTGTCAAGCCGATATCACCTTCCACCGTCCAGGTCATCTGTAGCGTAAGGCCATCGGATGCCGGCAGAAACTCTGCTTTGCAATCGACAATGCTGCCGGCTGTCTGTCTGATGATTTCTTCTTGCTGCTGCGCCAAAGACCACAAGGCGCCTTTCAGCTGCTGCTCCGTTTGTTCCAACGTCTGCAATACCAGCGGTGTATACGTTGTCAGCTGCACCTGCACAAATGGCAAAGACAGCTGTTTTTGGTCCAACACTTCCATTTTTTCTGCCTGGGCAGCAGGAAAAGAAAAGCTGCCCTGTTTCGTTTTTACCAGAAGCTGGCAGGCTCTGCCGCCTTGCGGCACCCATTGCTGGCAGATCAAAGGCAGGCTTTTTTCCCACGTCACTTCAAACCGGCCCATCACCTGCCCGGCAGCGTGGGTGACAGTCTCGCCCACCGGCGCTTCTCCGTCACGCAATGTCAGATGCCCGTCAATGAGCAAATCTCCCTGCCGCACCACATCGCCCTCTTTCACACAGGCGCTTCCTGCAGAAACGGCAACCTCCGTCACCAAGGCATCCACCTTGGCCACCACCTGTGCCGGTGTGCTTTTGTCCACCACCACCGGTTCCGGCAGCCGCTCTTCCACTTCCACCGTATAACGGGTGCCCGTTTGGTGAATGGAAACAAAGCGCAAAAACGGAAATTCCTCCAACATTGCTTCTGCCACAGCGCCTGTGTCGCAGGAGGGACCAAAGGCGCCTTCCCGCAGCCCCTCCTGCCGGCAAAATGCCAGCAGTCGGCTTTTGATTGGCTCCTGCACGCCGGAAACTTCCACCTGCCAGACAAACAGCCCGCTCAAAGAAACGGCCAGCAAAAAAACCAGCAGTCCTCCAGCCATCGCTTTTTTTCGGGCCAAGCGCCACAGCAAAAAAGGAAACCCTTCTTTTTTCAGCAGCCGAAACCGGCAGCCATACTGGCGGCAAAGCCTTCCAAAGGGGCGCACCTGTCCCACCGGCACCCACAATGTGATGCCCTCTTTTTGCCTTTGCACATCGCGCAGCACAACGCCTGCCGCTACGCTGCGGCTCAACAGTCTCTCCGGCATGCCGCCCGTTATTCTTATCATAACATATCCCTGCCGCAAATACCAGAACGGAAAGCAAAACTGACTCACCTTGTTTCCTCCTCCCATCCCACCGAGCAAAACACGCCCCGCACCACCATCGTCTGTTCTTTCCATTGGCCAATTTCCAGCTGCTGCCCTGCAATCGATAAGATTCCATCCCTCGTTTGAATCCGCAGCGACGTGCCGGTGTAAGTGAGCAGCTTTTTCACATTTTCAATCACTGCCTCCTCCCGCCCCAGAAACGTCAGCACCGGCAAGGACAGCACCGCCTCTTTGGGCAGGGAAAAAAAGTTTGCCAGCGCCCGGCTGAATCTTCTCTCCACACCCACACCTCCTTTATCTGTTATATATATGTATCCACCCCCAAAAAAAGAAGATCCCTGCCCAGAGACCTTCTTTATGCTTTCTTTTCTATAATTCAGTTTTTTCGTCCGCTCATGCCCAAAATGCCTGCCGCCTCCCGGTACTTTGCCACCGTGCGGCGGGAAATATCCACCCCTTGCTCCTGCAAAAGCTCCATGATGCGCCGGTCACTATAGGGCGCTTTTTTGTCTTCCTGTTCCAAAATGGCGCGAATCAAAAGCGTCACTTTTTCCTGTGTCCAGGCCGTCTCTGCGGCCGAAGAAACTTGACTTTGAAAAAAATAGCTGAGCGGAAAAACGCCAAATTGACATTGGATATATTTTTGCTTTACAGCCCGGCTGACAGTGCTTTCGTGCATTTCCAGCCGGCTTGCCACATCGTTTAGGCACATGGGGCGCACATGACCTTTGCCATGGAAGAAAAAATCCTGCTGAATATCTACAATGATTTCCAATGTCCGCTGCAGGGTATGATTTCTTTTTTGGATGCAGTCCATCACCCACTGAGCCTGTTTCATTTTATTTAAGATATACGCCTTTGTCTTTGTATCTTCTCCGCTTTGCATCATCTGACGGTAATAGGGACTGATGGTGATTTCTGGAAAATACCGGTCATTGAGCACCACTTCCAGCCCTTCGCTTCCCCGCACCACAATGGCGTCCGGCTCCAGATAAGAACAGTTGCCGCCGGAAGAAAAGCTGTTGCCTGGCTTGGGGTTCAGGCGGCGAATCTGCTCGGCCGCCCTGCGCACTTCTTCCAAGGGAACCTTCGTTTTTTTTGCAATGGTGTGCAGCTGATTTTTGGCCAGCAGCTCCAAATGTTCCTCTACCATTTTTTCTGCCAGCGCCGTTTCTTGCCCGCTGCGGCGCAGCTGCAGCAAAAGACATTCCCGCAGGCATCTGGCCCCAACACCGGCCGGTTCAAACCCCTGGACAATTTCCAGCGCCTGCTGCACCAAAGCAAGGGGCAAAGAAAGCGCTTCGGCCATTTCCTGCTCTGTTTCTTGCAGATAGCCTTTTTCATCCATGCTTTCCACCAAGTATTTCACCACCGACACAACAGCCGGGCTTGCTTTGACGGCCGCCGCCTGTTCCATCAGTTCATCTTCCAGTGTAGAGGCGCCGTCTTTAAATTTCCATCCGTCGTTTTCCCCTTCGTCTTCCTGGTCAATGGCATAAAAAGCCCTGTTTTGCTCATCGGAGGCATCCAGAAAATCCAGCTTTCGTTTCAGCTGGTCAAACCGGTCTTCTTCCGAAGCGCCTTCTTGCATTTTGGTCTCCACCACCGGGTTTTCTACTGACAATTCTTTCACATACTCCAGCAGGTCTGCCGCACTCATTTGTAAAATTTCCGTCGATTGCAGCATTTTTTGCGACAACATGACTTTTTGACTGGTATGTAGCAACAAATCCATGGCGCGGCTCCTTTCTTCTGGTTTTTCGTTCCTTGGTATCAGTATACACCCTTCCATGAAAAATTCCAACTGTTTTCTAGCAAAAACCTTGCCAAAACCATCCGCCCTTGTGGTTTTTTGCCAAACAAAACAGCCTTTCCCATTGCTTTTTTCTTTCAAAAACGATAAAATCTTCTTGTGGTCAGGCCAGAAAGATGGCTTTGTTCCAGTGTTTGTCCTGCCAAATCGGACGATTTTCTTTTTTTTCAAAAATTCTGAAAAAAATTGTGAAATAGTGTTGAGAACTTTTTCAATTTGTATTAGAATAAATACTGTTAATGTAAACTGGCCCTCATATGGTTGAGCGTGCCAAAGGCCAGTTTGTTGTAGTATTATTTAATCCATTATGGACGGGAACAAAGAACTGCTTTTCATTTTTTGATTCCGTCAAAAACAGAGGGGGATATTATGCAAACGTTGACGTTCAAACGCGGAGTGCACCCACCCGATGGCAAAGCCCTGACCAAGGACGCACCCATCAAGGTGATACTTCCAAAAGAAGATTCAGAACTGTTTTTCCCTATGTCCCAACACATCGGCGCTCCCTGTGAGCCCATTGTTGCCGTTGGCGACTATGTGAAAGTGGGCCAGAAGATTGCAGAAGCAAAAGGCTTTGTTTCTTCTCCCATCTTTTCTTCCATCTCCGGTACTGTGACGGATATCCGTCCCATGCTCACACCGGGCGGCGCCATGAGCCCATCCATCGTCATCAAAAATGACGGCAAAATGGAAAAATTTGAAGGGCTTGTGCCCAAGGACTACACCAAAATGACCAATGAAGAAATCATTGCCGCCATCAAAGAAGGCGGGATTGTTGGTCTGGGCGGTGCAGGGTTCCCAACTCAGGTGAAATTGGCTCCACCTCCGGGCACAAAAATCGACCACATTTTGGTAAACGCCGCCGAATGTGAACCTTACCTGACCTGCGATTACCGGCTGATGCTGGAACAAGGCGAAAAACTGGTGAAAGGTCTGCAAATCGTGCAAAAACTCTTCCCTGATGCCAAAGCTGTCATCGGCATTGAAGACAACAAACCAGATGCCATTGCCCATCTGAGCGAACTTTGCAAAGATGTGCCAAACATGGAAGTGGCTGCTTTGAAAGCCAAATTCCCTCAGGGCTCTGAAAAACATCTCATCAAAGCCGTAACCGGCCGCGAAGTGCCTTCTGGTGCTTTGCCTGCGGCAGTGGGATGTATTGTGGACAACGTCGATACCATCATTTCCATTTATAACGCCATTGCAGAAGGCATGCCTTTGGTGAGAAGAATCTTCACCGTAACCGGCGGCGCCGCTGCAAATCCCGGCAACTATGAAATCCGCATCGGCATGACCATCAAAGACCTGATGGATCAAATCGGCGGCTTCAAGGCCGATCCTGCAAAACTCATTGCCGGCGGCCCTATGATGGGACCAACCATGTACACCTTGGATGCAGCCACCGTCAAAACTTCTTCCGCTTTGATCTGCTTTACGGCAGAAGAAGCTTTCATCCCGGAAGAAAGCAACTGTATCCGCTGCGGCAAATGTGTGGACCACTGTCCAATGGGCTTGATGCCATTTATGCTGAACCGTCTGATTTTGCAGAAAAACGATGACGGCTTCGTGAAAGAACATGGTATGGACTGTATCGAATGCGGCAGCTGCTCTTACATCTGCCCGGCCAAACGTCAGTTGGCACAGTCTATCCGTGCACAAAAGAAGATCGAAGGCGCAAGACGTGCCGCTGCCGCCGCTGCTGCAAAAGCCGCTGCAAAATAAGAAGGGGGATTAACGAAACATGGACTATCCAAATATTACAATTTCTGCTACCCCTCACGTACGCTCGAAAGAGTCTACCCAGTCCATCATGCGCGATGTGATCATTGCGCTGATGCCGGCGACCATCGTGGGTGTGTACAGATTTGGAATCAAGGCATTATTGCTGATTATCATTTCCATTGCCTCTGCAGTCATTGCAGAAGCCGTGTACCAGAAAATCACCAAACAGAAAGTGACCATCAGCGACCTTTCTGCCGTTGTAACTGGCCTTTTGCTGGCCATGAACATTCCTTCCTCGGCTCCTTGGTGGCTGCCGATGGTAGGCAGTGCCTTTGCCATCATTTTTGCCAAACAGCTCTTTGGCGGCATTGGCCAAAACTTCATCAACCCTGCCCTGGCAGGCCGTGCCTTTTTGCTCTGCTCTTACCCAACCTTGATGACTGCTTGGGTGGCTCCAGGGCCTGACGCCATTTCTGTGGCAACACCGCTGGCCATCTTAAAAGAAGGCAATGCCGAAGCTTTGGCTTCTCTGCCAAGCCTCACTGACGCTGCATTGGGCAACATCGGCGGCTGTATCGGTGAAACTTGCGCCATTGCGCTGATCATCGGCGGCATCTATCTGATTGCCAAAGGCATCATCAGCTGGAGAATCCCAGTGGTATACTTAGCAACCGTATTTGTACTGTCTTTGCTTCTTCCAAGAGAAGGCAGCAACGCTGTTTATGAATTGATGATCGGCGGCGTGATGCTGGGTGCATTCTTTATGGCAACCGACTACGCTTCTTCTCCAATCACGGCCAAAGGCCAGATCATCATGGGCCTGGGCTGCGGCATCATCACGGTGCTGATTCGTGTGTTTGGCGGCTATCCAGAAGGCGTATCTTACTCCATTTTGATTATGAACCTTTGCGTTCCTCTGATTGATCGTTTCACCAAACCTACCATCTTTGGCGCATTGCCAAAAGCAAAGGAGGCAAAAAAGGCATGAAAGAAATCGTTAGACCAGCAGTCATCCTGCTGATTATCACTGC
>CALWLF010000038.1 GCA_944381455.1 uncultured Clostridia bacterium
ATTTTGGCCGTTGCCATTTTAACGTCGGTCATCGTCACCATATTAAACGTGCTCAACGGTTTTTTATCCGTCGATCCGGAAAAGCAAAAGCTCATTGCCACCTTTGGCGGCACCAAACGCCAGCTGTTTTTTGCCGTCATCCTCCCCTCTGCCGTTCCAGATATCATGAACGCCTTAAAAATCAACGTGGGCCTCTCTTTTGTGGGTGTCATGGTGGGCGAGTTTCTCGTCAGCAAAGCCGGCCTGGGCTATCTTATCACCTATGGCAGCCAAGTCTTTAAGCTGGACTGGGTGATGTTATCGGTGGTGGTTTTGGCGCTGCTTTCCGCTTTTTTATACCGTGCCATTTTGTATTTGGAAAAAGCCGTTTTGCGCTGGAGGGAATAAAAAAACGGGGAAAGCCGCATTGTCTGGCTTTTCCCGTTTTCTTTTTTAAATTTCGCTTCGCTTCCAGGCTATGGGCGAAAGCAGCAGCAGCATGGGGAACACTTCCAAGCGCCCCGCCAGCATACAAAAACTAAAGACCAATTTGCTAAAGGGCGAAAAAGCGCTCCAGTTTCCCATGGGGCCAATCACTTCAAACCCTGGACCAATGTTGCCCAAGGCAGAAAAGACTGCCGTCCCTGACGTAATCAAATCAAACCCATCCAAGGAAATCAGCAAAAAGGCAACAAAAGCAATCATCATATAGCAGAAAAAGAAGAGACCTATGCTGCGCAGCCCCGCCTCATCCACCGTGTATCCATCGTTTTTCACCGTGCGCACCCGGCGCGGATAAATGATTTTTCCAATTTCATGCATAGCAGCCTTGCACAAAACCAAAATGCGCACCACTTTCACACCGCCGCCGGTGGAACCGGCACTGGCCCCAATGACCATCAGCGTCACCAACAGGGCCTTGCTGAACGTAGGCCAAAGATTAAAGTCGATGGAGCTGTAGCCGGTGGTAGTCATAATGGAAACCACTTGGAAGAAGGAATAACGCAAAGACTGGAACACAGAAAAGTCAAACAGTGACAAAATGTTAATGGCAATCAAAATGGTTACCACCACAATGATGGTCAAATATAACCGCAGCTCTTCATTTTTTGCCACCGAGCGAAAATCTTTTTTCAAGCAGCAATAATAAATGCTGAAATTGACACCAAATAACATCATAAAGACGGCCGTAATCATTTCCACCGCCACACTGTTGTAGGCGCCAATGCTCAAATTCCGGTTGGAAAAACCGCCGGTCCCGGCTGAGCCCATGGACGTAATCACAGCATCATAAAGAGGAAGCCCTGCCAACAGCAGACAAATGATATGTGCAATGGTCAATCCAAAATAAATCAAATAAAGCATCTGAGCCGTTTCCCGGATTCTTGGCATAATTTTTCCCGGCGAAGGCCCCGGGCTTTCTGCCTTTAATAAATGCAGCGTCGATGCACTGACATTGGGCATCACCGCCAGCACAAACACCAATACGCCCATGCCGCCAATCCAGTGGGTGAAGCTGCGCCAAAATAAAATCCCCTTGGGCAGCGATTCAATCTCCGGCAAAATGGAAGCTCCCGTCGTCGTAAAGCCGGAAACGGCTTCAAAAAAACAGTCAATAAAACTGGCAAAATAGCCGCTGAAATAAAAGGGCAGCGCCCCAAAAAAAGCCAGCAACACCCAAGAAAGCGCCACACATAAAAAGCCGTCTCGAGATCGGAAGGTTTGCACCTTTGGCTCCAGCCGCCGCAGCAGCTGGCCTGCTGCAATGACCAAAAATATGGTGGCCGCAAAGCTGAGCAAATCCTCTCCGCCATAGAAAGCCGAAACTGCCAGCGGCAACGCCATCAAAAGCCCCTCTAAAAAAAGCACATGGCCAATGAGGCGAAAAATCAATGCGAAATTCAATGTGCCCACCCTCCAGTTTCTGTCTTTTCAAACACGTCATTGAGTGTTTCCACCCTGGCTTCTGTGGAAACAATAACCACCCGGTCACCCTTTTCAATACAGTCGCTGCCAGAAGGGATGATCACTTTTCCATGTCGTTCAATGGCGGCCACAATGAAGTTTTTGCGGAACTGCACGTCTTTAAAAGGTTCTCCCAAATGCCGCGTCGTGTCATTGGCCAAAAATACCAACGCTTCCACCCGGTTATCCACAATTTTGTACAGCGTTTCAATGCTGCAGCCCATGGAATTTTTCAACGCCCGGACAAAACGAATGATTTGAGAAGCCGTCACACTTTTGGGGCTGACCACGCTGTCAATGCCAAAACCACGGATCATCTCTTCATAATTGGGCCGGTTGATTTTTGCAATCACTTTTGGCACACCCATTTGAGATGCATAAAGAGCCACCAACAAGTTTTCCTCATCCCGGCCTGTCAGCGTCACCACCGAGTCAAAGGCACCCATGTTTTCGCTATGCAGCACTGCCTCGTCTGATCCGTCGCCATGGATGATGACGCAGTTTGGCAAAAGCTCGCTCAATGATTCGCAAACCTTATAATCGCGCTCAATAATTTTTGCCCGGATACCTACCCCTGCAATATCTTCACACAAATAGCGGGCAATTTTTCCTCCGCCGATGATCAGCACATTTTTTGTTTTTCCGCTGTAGCGTCCAATTTTTTTGAAAAAGGAATGGATGCACGGCGGCTCCCCAACGATATAGGCCAAGTCTCCTGCCTCCAGCTTTGTATTGCCATTTGGAATCATCACCTCATCCTGCCGCAGCACGGCACAAAAAACAATGGGCACATTGAGACGGGACATGGTCTGCATCAGCGTTTGGCCGCAGAAAATATCGTCTTCCCGCACCCGAAAAGCCACCATTTCCACGCGCCCATTGACAAATGTTTCAATGTTAATGGCAGCAGGAAACCGCAGCACCCGGGCAATCTCTCCAGCCGATTCCTGTTCTGGATTGATAACCATATCCAAGCCCATTTCTTTTTTCAAGATGGAAAGCTCATAGGAATATTCCGGATCCCGAATGCGGGCAATGGTGTGTTTTACTCCCAAGCGCTTTCCTGTCAAACAACAAAGCATGTTGATCTCATCTGATGTGGTGGCAGCAATGATCAAATCTGCCTCTCGCACTCCTGCACTAAGCAGCACTCGGGTGCTCAAACCGCTGCCCCGGATACACATCACGTCCAAATCGTCAGCTGCTTTTTGCAGCACTTCTTGGTTTTTATCGATAATGACCACGTCATTGTCTTCCTGGCAGAGATGTTTTGCAGTGTAATACCCCACCTTTCCAGCACCAACAATGATGATTTTCATTTTCGTTCCCCCTTGTTCATCCATAGGACATCCTGTCCAAATTTAGTACCATTATAACAGCTTTTCTGGATGGAGACAATCACTTTCCCCATTCCCAAACAGAAAATCGTTCCTTGCTTGTTGTTCTTTTGAAAAAGCTATGATATAATGCTTTTGCTGGCTGCCCAGATGGCAGCAGCATACGACATGAGAAAAAGAGGTGTTGAAACCATGGCAACCATCAAACCCTTTCGGGCCGTGCGCCCCACAGCCGCCTTGGCCCATCAAGTGGCAGCGCTGCCCTATGACGTCATGAACGAAGCGGAAGCCAGAGATATCTGCAGCAAAAATCCCCTTTCTTTTTTGCATATTGACCGAAGTGAAGTGGATTTGCCGCCTGGCATCAGCCCGGATGATCCTTTGGTCTATGAAACGGCTGCATCCACACTGTATCGCTGGATGGCGGAAGATATTTTTTGGCAGGATGAAACGCCTTGTTTTTATATTTACCGCCTGATTCGAAACGGCCACAGCCAAACAGGTCTTGTCTGCTGCACTTCAGCAGAAGAATATGAGTCTGGCATCATCAAAAAACATGAATTGACCAGAGCTGAAAAAGAAGCCGACCGGATCCGCCATGTGGATACTTGCAATGCCCAAACCGGCCCCATCTTTATGGCCTATCAAAATAAAGCCATTGCGGCCTTTTGCCACGCCTGGTGCGACAGCCACCCGGCCGAAGTGGATTTTATTGCAGAAGATGGCATCACCCACCAAGTTTGGGTGATTGCAGATGACGACGCCATAACCCAGCTGGAACAATCCTTTGTTTCTGTGCCCAATCTCTATATTGCCGATGGGCATCATCGCTGTGCCTCGGCAGCTGCCGTATGCAAAAAACGCATGGCTTCCCAGCCAGACGCGCCGGCAGATGCGCCTTTCCGGTTCATTTTATCGGTGCTCTTTCCGGCAGAGGAGCTGCATATTTTAGACTATAACCGGGTGGTAAAAGATTTAAACGGCCTTTCTGTGGACGACTTTTTGCAGGAAATCACCAAACGGTTTTATTTGATGCCTTGGCGCCAGTCCGGCCCTTGCCATCCGCTGATGCCCCACCAGTTTGGGATGTACTTTGAAAACCAGTGGTACCTTCTGACAGCGCAGGAAGAAATCATCCCCGATGATCCTGTGGGAAAACTGGATGTTTCCATTTTGCAGGAAAATCTGCTGGGGCCTGTGTTGGGCATTGCCGATCCTCGCACCGATGAACGCATTGATTTTGTGGGCGGCATCCGCGGTTTGGGTGAGCTGGAAAAACGGGTGCTGTTGGGAGAAGCCCAAGTGGCCTTTGCCCTCTACCCCACCGCCATGGAAGAACTGATGGATGTGGCAGAGCACAACTTGATTATGCCGCCCAAGTCCACTTGGTTTGAGCCAAAACTGCGCAGCGGGCTATTCATTCATTTGTTGAAATAACCATGTTTCAATGCCAAAAGCAGGCAGGGAACTTTCGTTCCACTGCCTGCTTTTTTTGTGGGAAGCAATCTTTCTTTTTATTCTTCGTACCCTTCCACTTTGGTGTTGTAAGAATATTCTGGGGTTGGGAATGCGCCGCTGTTGACTTCGTCTGCAAAGGTGTTCAATGCGTCGATGACTGTCGTTCTCAAGTCAGCATATTTCTTTACGAATTTTGGCACCCAGTCGCTGATGCCCAGGATGTCTGGCCATACCAGGTCCTGAGAGTCGCAGTGAGGGCCTGCGCCAATGCCCATGGTTGGGATGTGCAGTTCTTCGGTGATTTTTTTGGCAACGCCGCTTGGCATCCCTTCCAGGTTGATGAGGAAAGCGCCTGCTTTTTCCACCGCTTTTGCCGTTTCCAGCAGAAGGTCTGCGGCTTCAGTGCTCTTGCCCTGTACTTTGAAACCGCCCATCATGGCAGAAGCCTGTGGTGTCAAACCGATGTGGCCCATGACAGGAATGCCAGCTTTTACCACTGCTTCAATGTAAGGCACAGCGTTCATGCCGCCTTCCATTTTCACGCAGTCGCAGCCGCCTTCGGCAAAAATTCTGGTGGCATTTTCCACGGCTTTTTCAATACTGCCATTGTATGCGCCAAATGGCATATCGCCAACTACAAAGGTGTTTGGTGCGCCTTTTACCACGTGTTTGATGTGGTATACCATATCATCTACCGTTACGCCAACGGTGCCAGGCAGCCCCAGCATCACCATGCCCAAAGAGTCGCCCACCAAAATCATGTCCACATTGGAGGCATCCACCAGTCCTGCGGACGTATAGTCATAGCAGGTTACCATGGACAGTTTTTTGTCGCTGTTTTTGGTTGCCATGATTTCTGGTACTGTGATTTTCTTTTTCATTTTGTAGTCCCCCTTCAAAATTGAGCAAAAACACAACACATCATTGATCTGCACATTATTTTTGTAAATTCTTACAACAGTTTTTACTGATTTAACTGTATTATAGCCGATTTTTCTGGCAAAAGGAATAGGCTTTTCCCAATTTTATGTTTAATTTTAAAACAATCCCACTTTTCTTTTCTCCCTTCAAACAAAAAACTCTCCTTGCTCTAAATGTTCAGAGCAAAGAGAGTTTTTTTCATGCCGGGCAAAAACGCTTATGCGTTTCGTTCTACGGCCAAAGTCACTGTATGGCCGTTCAAATTCCATTCTTTTTCATATCCAGCCGTTGCACCATAGGTGATGCCGTTGGCCAGGACATCGGCACAGATGCCTGCTTCGTTGCGTTTGGCCACAGCTTCCACTTCGTCGTTACCTTTCATAGAAAGAGTGATGCGGTCGGTCACTTCAAAGCCGGCTTCTTTTCTCATAGTCTGTACCTTGCTGACAATTTCACGGACAAAACCTTCTTCCACCAGTTCTGGTGTCAAGTTGGTATCCAGCACCACGCTCATGCGCAAGTCGGCTTCGGTGATAAAACCGGCTTTTTCGGTGGTTTCAATCAAAACGTCGCTTTCGGCTAAGGAGATTTCCGTATCATCGATGGTAAACACCAGGTTTTCCCCGTTTTTAAAACCTTTCACAGCAGCACTGCCGTCGCATTCGGCCAGATATTTGCCGATTTTTGGCACCAGTTTGCCATATTTTGGTCCCAATGTTTTCAGCTGTGGTTTCAGGTGATAGCCGGTGAAGGCATCGGTGTCGTCGGTGAATACCACTTCTTTCACATTCAATTCCTCGGCGATGATGGCCTGATACAGTTCAGGCAGTTCTTTTTCTGCCTTCACATACATATGGCCGATGGGCTGACGGTTTTTGATGGCTGCCGTGTTTCTGGCGGCACGGCCTTTTGCCACAATCTGCAATACCAAATCCATGTTGTTTTCCAGTTCTGGATCGATCCAAGCAGTGTTGGCCACAGGGAAATCTGCCATATGCACGCTTTCTGGGGCGGAAAGATCGAAGTTTTTCACCAAGTTGGCATACATATCTTCGGTGATATAGGGCGTAAATGGTGCAGCCAATTTCGACAAGGTGACCAGACAGGTATACAGCGTCATATAGGCATTGATCTTATCTTGTTCCATGCCTTTGGCCCAGAACCGTTCTCTGCTTCTTCTCACATACCAGTTGCTCAAATCATCCACAAAGGAGAGCAGGGCTCTGGCAGGTTCTGTGATTTTATAGCCGTCCAGGCAAGTGTCCACCGTCTGGATCAGTGTGTTCAGTTTGGACAGAACCCATTTGTCCATTGGCGGCAGTTTGTCATAGTCCAAGGTATACTTGGTTGGATCAAACTGGTCAATTTCTGCATAGAGCACATAGAAGGCATAAGTATTCCAAAGGGTACCCATGAATTTTCTCTGCTGTTCGCTGACGGCTTCATCGTCAAAGCGGCAAGGCAGCCAGGGGGCGCTGTTGACATAGAAGTACCAACGGATGGCGTCGGCGCCCTGTTTATTCATGACATCCCAAGGGTTCACCACGTTGCCTTTGTGTTTACTCATCTTAATGCCGTTTTTATCCAGCACATGGCCCATAACGATGCAGTTTTTGAAGTCGCTTTGGTCAAAGAGCAGTGTGGAGATGGCCAGCTGAGAATAGAACCAGCCTCTCGTCTGGTCGATGGCTTCGGTGATAAAATCGGCCGGGAAATGGGCTTCAAATTCTTCTTTGTGTTCAAATGGATAGTGCCACTGGGCAAACGGCGTGGAGCCGGAGTCAAACCAGCAGTCGATCACTTCTGGCACACGGGTCATCTGTTTGCCGCATTTTTCGCATTTGATATGCACTTGGTCGATATATGGCTTATGCAGCTCGATGTCGTCTGGGCAGTCATCGCTCATGCTTTTCAGTTCTTCAATGCCGCCGATGACATGACGGTGGCCACATTCGCATTCCCAAACGGGCAGCGGCGTACCCCAATACCGTTCGCGGCTTAAGCCCCAGTCGATGACATTTTCCAAGAAGTTGCCGAACCGGCCTTCTTTGATGTTATCGGGATACCAGTTGATGGTGCGGTTATTGGCCACCAAACGGTCGCGCACTTTGGTCATGGCAATAAACCAGGTGTCTCTTGCATAGTAGATCAATGGGGTGTCGCATCTCCAGCAGAAAGGATAGCTGTGTTCAAAAGGCAAAGCAGCAAAGAGCTGGCCTTTTTCTTTCAAATAATCCAGCACCATCTTGTCGCCGTCTTTGACAAAGACGCCAACCCATGGTTTCACTTCTTCCGTAAATTTCCCCTGTACATCCACATACTGACGGAATGGCAGGCCGTGTTCTCTGCCCAGACGGGCGTCGTCTTCACCGAAGGCCGGCGCAATATGCACGATGCCAGTACCATCGGTCAGTGTCACATAATCGTCGTTTACCACACGGAACCCTTTATCGTCGTCTGCCACAAAGTCAAACAGAGGTTCATACCGCAGCCCTGCATAGTCGGCCCCGGTTTTCGTTTCCAGCACTTCGTATTCGGCCTCTTCCCCTAACACAGAAGAAAGGAGGGCCTGGGCCAAGATCAATTTTTCGCCTTTGAATAATACTTTCACATACGTTTCTTTGGCATTCATGGCCAGGGCCACGTTGGAAGGCAAGGTCCAAGGGGTGGTGGTCCAGGCCAGGACATATTCGTCTTCGGTGCCGCGGATGCGGAATTTTGCAATGGCGGAAATTTCTTTTACGTCTTTATAGCCCTGGGCCACTTCGTGGCTGGAGAGGGCAGTGCCGCAGCGAGGGCAGTAGGGCACAATTTTGTGGCCTTTATAGCGCAGGCCCTTGTCCCAGATTTGTTTTAATGCCCACCAAACGCTTTCGATATAGTTGTTGTCATAGGTCACATAGGCTTTGTCCAAGTCGGCCCAGAAAGCCACCCGGTCGCCCATGTCTTCCCATTCGCTTTTATATTTCCAAACGCTTTCTTTGCATTTTTTGATAAACGGTTCCACGCCGTAAGCTTCAATTTGTGGCTTGCCATCGAGGCCCAGCATCT
>CALWLF010000039.1 GCA_944381455.1 uncultured Clostridia bacterium
CGCATTTATGCCCAAAATCCCTCCCAGTCCGCCGCCGCCGACGGCACACAACAATCCCGGCAGCCGTCCTAAGGCAAACAAAGGGGCATTGCCGCACAAAAACAGCAGCACCACCACCACGCAAAAATAGATCAGCGCCGTCCCAATGCCCCACCAAAGGCCGCCCTTTTGCTGGCATTTGGCCGCCAGCAATCCAGCCAAAAAAGAGGCCGCTGCCGTCACCACCAAAGAAATCCATCCTACGGCGCTTTCTGGCAAATTGGTATGTACCAAAAGCACTGCCGTTGCCACAAAACAAACCACCGTCACCAGCAGCGCCGCCAAAACGCCCTTGGCCACACCCATCCAAGCACCCTGGCTGCCATGGTCTTGTTTTCTCTCTTTCCTTCTCCCCATCGATTTTTCCATAGACATTCCTCCAAAATGAAGTTGATTCTCTCAACGGTTTATGCTTAAATAATATGCGAAGGGGTGACGACCTATGAACAAAGAAGCGTATCTTGATTTACATACCCATTCCACCCATTCCGACGGCACCTGGACGCCCACCCAACTGGTGGAAGAGGCGGAGCGGCTGGGGCTGCGGGCCCTGGCCCTCACCGACCATGACACCGTAAGCGGCGTGGCAGAGGCGCTTTTGGCCGGGGAAGGAAAGCAGGTGGAAGTCATTGGCGGCATTGAGCTGGCCGCCTACTACCATTTTCCCTGGGCGGCAGGAGAAAAGGTGGAAATTCACATCGTGGGCCTTTGGGTGGACCACACCAATGAAGCTTTGCTTGCGGCCACCAAAGACTTTGGCCTTCGCCGCCAAAGACGCAACCAGCAGATGACAGCCCGTTTAACCACTCTGGGCTTTCCCATGACCTATGAGGAATTGCTGAAAGAAGCAGGCACCGATAACTGCACCCGGGCCCATTATGCCCGGCTGATGGTCAAAAAAGGCTATGTGACCGACAAAAAAGAGGCCTTTGCCGCCTATATCGGCCACGGCAAGCCAGGCTTTGTGCCGCGGGATCTGCCGCTGCCCAACACCTGCATCGACTTAATCCACGAAAGCGGCGGTGTGGCCGTTTTGGCCCACAGCACCCTCTATGGCCTGCACTATGACCAAATTGCCCAAATGGCAGGAGAACTGAAAGCCATAGGACTGGATGCCATGGAAGTGCGTTATTCCACCTACCGGGCCGAGCAGGAGCGGGAAATCACAAAAATTGCCCAATCCTTGGACCTGGCCTTTTCCGGCGGCAGCGATTTTCATGGAGACAACAAACCAGATATTTCCCTGGGTGTTGGAAAAGGCCGCCTGGCCGTGCCTGCCTCCTTTTTAGAGCCGCTGCGGCAAAGAAGGCCGTAAAAACGTTGGCACAACAAAAAATAGCTGGAATCTTTATCACAGATTCCAGCTAGTTTTATGCCCGTTTTCTTATAGTTCATGTTCTAGAAACCGCCGGATTTTTGCCTTATCCAACGCATAGCCCAGCACGGCAAAGATGAGAAATCCGCCTACGGCCTGCACGCCGTTGGATGGCACCGATGTGAGGGAAACAGCAAAACTTCCTTCTAACACCGTCCCTGCCAGCAAATACCCCACAATCATCCACAGCAGCCCAACCACCGACGCCACTGCGTTGCGCAGCGAAACAAACGGATGCGCTGTGCCATCATATTTGGCCAGTTTCCCAATCAATGCGCCCATCAGCGCCTTAATCACCAGCGTAAACGGCGCCCAGTGGGCATAGCCGCCCAATACATCGGCCAGCGCCGAGCCCAATCCGCCGGCCACCAAGCCGTATTCCCATCCAAACAACACACCCGAAAGCAAAATCATACTATCGCCTAAATGAATATATCCATTGGTTGCCGGCACAGGCACCCGGATGGCAATGGTGCAAAGGGCCACCAGTGCTGTCAGCATCCCTTTCAAACAAAGTTCCTTCGTTTTTTTCTCTCTCATTTTTTTCGCCCTCTTTCCTGTTTTGTTGCAGTCAGTATACTGCAAGGCGGCCACAAATGCCAGGGGCTTTGGAAAGAAAAGCATAATTGTATGGGTACAATTTTTTATCCCCGATACGAAAAAAAACCCTGTCTCTTTAAAAGACCTGTTTGGGCAGCTTTTGGCTAAACAATCTGCTAACCCTCTTTCTTGCCATACGGTTGCGAGCCCTGTTGTTTGCAACGAAAAAAGGATGCCGAAATCGACATCCTTTTCAAGTGGGAGTTATAGGGCTCGAACCTATGACATCTTGCTTGTAAGGCAAGCGCTCTCCCAGCTGAGCTAAACTCCCAAATAGTTTTTGGCTCGTCCTTCACAGAAGAAACAGGAACTGACCCGTAAGGGAATCGAACCCTTGTTTCAGCCGTGAGAGGGCCGCGTCTTGACCGCTTGACCAACGGGCCAAAAAAGAAAAAATAGCGGAAGGGGGATTTGAACCCTCGACACCGCGGGTATGAACCGCGTGCTCTAGCCAACTGAGCTATTCCGCCATAACCAGTTACTTGACCTATTATAATCATCCCTTACCCAAAAGTCAAGGGCTTTTTCAAATTTTTTTAAAAAATCTTGATTTTTTTGGAAAGAAAGACAAATTCACACAACGCCTTATCCTAATCGTTTGCAGCTGCCGCCCGCCCTTCTCCATCCATGCAAAAAGCCGGAGCTGTTGGCTCCGGCTTTTATTCCTGATTTTTGAACACCACTTCATCTGGTTTCACAAGCCCCAGCTGCTCTCTAGCTACTTTTTCGATGTAGCTGTCGCTGGTATAGTACTCCTGCTGTTTTTCCAGTTCAATGCTCCTGGCCTGTTCTTCGGAAAGCTGTGCCTGCAAGGTAGCCTCTTCGGCCTTCAGCTCCTTTAGTACCCGGCTCTGGTTCCATACATGAAACCCCACTGCCGGCAGGAACACCAGCATAAACAGCACCACCACCCAGGATGCATTGGAACGATGTGTTTCTTTTTCTCCTCTATTCATCGGCCTCACCTTTTCTCTTCTGCCGTCTGTGTCTTTTTTCTATTTTGGCACAAACAGACGTAAAATGCAATGGGTTTGGACAAATATTTAAAAGCAAATCTGCCCAAAATCTGCCAAAGGCCTTTGCCAGAGACCATACCAGACGAAAGGGCATGGAAACGGCCAGGAAAAGGAATTGAAGCACCTGCCGGATGAGGGTGCAAAGGCGGCAGGCAAAGGCAAAAAAGATGGGACTGATGATCATGGCATAAAGCCCCATGCCAAGCAGCACCCCCAACAATAAGTATCCCCGCACCTCTCCTGCTGTCATCTTGCGCACCAGCCACACCACCACTGCCGCAGCCGCCAGCCAGTACACCACATCCTCCACAGCCGTCAGCGCCTTTTTCTGCCGAATCAGCAGGTGTAACGTGCGCAAAATATCATATCCCAGCGCCAGCACAAAACCAGTCAATAGCGCCGTTGCAAACCAGCCCACCTGCACCTCCACCGAAAGAATCATCCTTGCCGCCTCCCTTCTTTATCGAAAGATGCGCCCCAACAGCGATCCTTTTGCGCCTTGGCCTTCGTCATAGCTGAGGCTTCCAATCTGGCCGCCCACCACCAGCCGTCCTTCTTCCACATCCAGCTGCTCCACATGCATCTCTTCCCCCTGCACCGTCAAAGAACCCTGGCTTGTTTCCAGCATCAAACACGATTCATCAAAGGAAAGCACTTCTTCCACACCTTCCAGTAAAAGCCGCTGCCGCCCTTCCAGTAACAGCCGGTGCTGTTTTTCCGCCATACCTGTCACATCCTTTCTTCTCCTTGGCAGTATATGCCGCCAAAGAAAGAATCAGGACAAAAAGATGACAGAAATGGGTTGCTTTTTTTGGGCCAAAAAAAAAGCGCCTTTCGGCACTTTTTTAAGACAAGCTTTCATACATTCCGGCTGCTTCTTCCTTCCGGGGATTTTCGTTTAACGAAAGGACACGCACCTTGGTGGTGTTGCTGCCAAAGCGAATTTCAATTTCGTCTCCCACCTTCACCTCCACACCGGCTTTGGCCGCTTTGCCATTGACGCTGACTCGTCCGGCGTCGCAAGCTTCATTGGCCACAGTACGGCGTTTGATGAGTCTGGACACTTTTAAATATTTATCTAACCGCATAGTTCCTCCAAAAAAAGCCCATGCGCTTTGACGCATGGGCAGAATCTTTTTTTATTCGTTCACTGCATCTTTCAAAGCTTTGCCGGCTTTGAATTTTGGTGCTTTGGAAGCAGCAATGGTCATATCTTCGCCGGTCTGTGGGTTTCTGCCCACTCTGGCTGCTCTTTCGGCCACTTCAAAAGTGCCAAAGCCAACCAGCTGGATTTTGCCGCCTTTTTTCAGCTCTTCTGTCACAACTTCTTCAAATGCTTTCAGGGCTTTTTCAGCGTCTCTTTTGCTGATGTCAGCTTTTTCTACCATAGCTGCCAGTAATTCTGCTTTATTCATTCTTGTTCCTCCTTAAAGAAAAGATAATACATCCTGCGGATCAACTGCTGCCACCGCCCATCCTCCCGACGAAATTCCCTGCAACTGCAGCCGGACAGGAAAACCAATGGTTTCTTTCTCCCTCTGCCTGTGCCGATGGCCACAGGGCCCAAAAAATGGGACCGATTGCTCTATAAGGCAGTCTTTCCAATATACCTAATTTTATTTATAAACTGTTCCGGCCTATTTGTCAAGATGTTCTGTAGAAATTGCGGGCAAAAAACAAGTTTCTCTCCACTTTTCCGCAAAAAAAGGGCATTTTTCAACTACATCATGCCCCTTTTTTAGGAAAAGCAGTCTGTCTTTATCGAGTCAGTTTATCCAGCATATCCACAAATTCCTGGATTTTTTTATCTTCGTCTCCTTCGGTAAAAGCCGCCTTCACACAGCCTTTCATATGGGCTTTCAGCACTTCTTTATTGGCCTTACGCAAGATGGCGTCGGCCGCCATCAGCTGATTGGAGATATCCATGCAATAGCGGTCTTCCTCCACCATTTTTAAAATCCCATCCAGCTGCCCCCGGGCCGTTTTCAGTAACCGCTCGATGGTTTCTCTGTCTGCCTGCATCTCTTTCCCTCCGTCATTGAATGGCTGTCACTTCATAGCCGGCTTCTTCCACGGCGGCCTTCAGCGTTTCGTTGGAAACGTCTTTAGTCAGTTCCACCACGGCGTTTTTGTCTTCCAAGCTCACCGTCGCCGTAACGCCTTCGATGGCGTTTAATGCCTTTGTCACATGGCCGGTGCAATGGGCACACATCATACCTTCAATGGAAATGGTTTTTTTCATGGTCAATTCCTCCTCTTCTTTTTTGGATACTAATTGGTTTGGTTCTAAGGGAATGGGTGCTTCCTCCGGTGCTTCCTTGGCCGCTTGAAACGCAGCGCTTTCTGGAAGCACTGGACTTGCTGCCTTTTGAAACGACGGTTTGAAAAACCGCAGCCGCAAGGCGTTGCTTACCACAAAGACCGAGCTGCAGCTCATAGCCGCCGCCCCGATCATGGGGTTTAGTTTCAGGCCCCAAAGGGGATACAACAGCCCCGCCGCCACAGGAATCCCAATGACGTTATAGAAAAAGGCCCAAAACAGATTTTCTTTGATATTGCGAATGGTGGCCCGGCTTAACTCAATGGCTTCGGCCACAGAAAAGAGACTGTTTTTCATCAGCACAATATCGGCGCTTTCCACCGCCACATCGGCCCCGGCGCCAATGGCAATGCCCACATCGGCCCGGGCCAAGGCCGGTGCATCGTTGATGCCGTCGCCCACCATGGCCACTTTCTTGCCTTCGCCTTGAATCCGGCGCACTTCCTTTTCTTTGTCTGCCGGTAATACCTGGGCCACCACCCGGTCTACGCCCACCTGGCGAGCGACGGCCTTGGCCGTCCGCTCGTTATCGCCGGTGAGCATCACCACTTCCAGCCCGTCGGCCTTCAACTGGGCAATGGCGGCGGCACTATCGGCCTTCACCACATCCATCACCGCAATGAGGCCCACAAAGCGGCCATCTTGGGCAAAAAAGAGCGGTGTTTT
>CALWLF010000040.1 GCA_944381455.1 uncultured Clostridia bacterium
ACGCCGAAACTGTGCATCCCACAAAGGAGCCCTTCCGACAACGTGGTGCCCTTGCCGGCCACCGGGTCCAACAGACGCAAAGGCGCTCCTTTTGTTTGAGAGGTGCAGGCGGCACGGGCCACCTGGATCATCATGCGGGTGAACAGCTCGTTGGTTTTACCGGTGTATTTTAAAATGGTGCGGATGCTTTCGGGCAGATACCCCAAAGATGGGCAGGCAATGGGACGAAGGCAGATTTCTTTGTCCGTTTTTACTTGTTCAAACAAGGCATAAACAAAGGAAAGCTGTCCCAAAAGGAGAAAGTCGCTTTCTTGCAGGGGCTTTGCCGTTTGGAATGTGACATAAGGCACAGAAGCGATTTCTTCCACCTGGACTTGTTGGCAGGGGGAAGAAAGTTTTTTCCCTGCCAGAGCCAGTTCCGACACCGAAAGGGTTTTTGATGTTTCAAAATAGACCCGGTTATGACCGGGGTGAAGCAAAATGGCATATTCCACAAAAAAACCTCCAACTTGTTACAGTGGTTTGCCTGCCAAAATTTCCATGTAATCCTTGTAGTTTTCTTCCAGCAGTTTGGGCGGATTAAGGCCATAAGGACATTTTTTCACGCAGGCGTTGCAATGGATACAATCGGCAATTTTTTTCATACGGGCCTGGTTTTCTTCTGTCAGCTGGGCAGCCGAAGGGGCCCGGCGAATCATCAAGCTCATCCGGGCACAGTCGAAAATTTCAATGCCCACCGGGCAAGGGGAACAATAACCACAGCCGCGGCAGAAGTTGCCAGAAAGTTCCTGTTTGTCTTTTTCAATGAGGGCCAAGAGATCTCCTTCCATGGCCGGCGGGTTATCCATGCAGGCCAAAAATTCGTCCAGCTCCCGTTCTCTTTGTACGCCCCAGATGGCTTCCACATGTTCAAAGCCTGGCTGGTCCAAATAGGCATAGGCGGCGCGGGCGTTGGTGATGAGGCCGCCGGAAAGGCCTTTCATGGCCAAAAAGCCCATGTTGGCTTCTTTACATTTTTTGACAATGTGCAAATCCTTTTCTGTGGCCAGATAGCACAGGGGGAATTGCAATACTTCATATAAGCCGCTGTCGATGGCTTCTTCGGCCACATTCAGGCGGTGATTGGTGATGGCAATGTGGCGGATTTTTCCCTGGGCCTTTGCCTCCAGCATAGCTTCATACAGCCCTGTGCCATCGCCTGGTTTGGGGCAGAAGGGGGGATTATGGAACTGGTAAATATCAATGTAATCGGTTTGCAGCAGGGAGAGACTCTTTTCCAGGTCTTTCCAAAAATCTTCTGCCGTCTTGGCCGGTGTTTTGGTGGCCAGGATGATATTTTCCCGCCGGTCGTGGAAGGCTGCCCCTACTTTTTCTTCGCTGTCGGTGTAGGAGCGGGCCGTGTCAAAAAAGCGCACGCCTGCGTCATAGGCTTTGTGGAGCAAGTAGACGGCATCGTCTTTGGAAATACGCTGAATGGGCAGTGCCCCAAAGCCGTTTTTGGGGACGGTGATACCGGTGGAGCCAAGGGTTACCATAGACATAAAAAGACCTCCTTACTTTGTTTCCAAACGATACTTTGCTTTTTCCGTTTCATATAAATTGTTGCCTTCGCTGTCGATGACGACGATGCAGGGAAAGTCTTCCACTTCCAGGCGGTGGATGGCTTCGGCACCCAGGTCGTCATAGGCAATGACCTCTGCTTTTTTGATATGGCTGGAAATGAGGGCCGCAGCGCCGCCGGTGGCAGCAAAATAGACGGCTTTGTTCCGTTTCATGGCTTCCACCACTTCGTCGCTACGCTTGCCTTTGCCGATCATGCCCGTTTGGCCATGGTCCAGCAAAAAGGGGGCATAGGCGTCCATGCGATAGCTGGTGGTGGGGCCGGCGGGGCCGATGACGGCGCCAGGTTTCGCCGGGGCCGGGCCGGCATAATAGATGACGGCGTTTTCCATCTCAAAGGGAAAGGTTCCCGTTGTTTTGTATTCTTCCAACATCCGCTTGTGGGCTGCGTCCCGGGCGGTATAGATGACGCCGGAAAGGCGGATGATGTCCCCGGCACGCAACGTGGCGGCCGTTTCTTTGGTCAATGGGGTGGTAATCTCATGGGTCATAAAAACGAGCCTCCTTTATAACGTGCAGTGGGTGTGACGGGTGACATGGCAGCTGATGCTGACGGCAACGGGCAGGCAGGCAATATGGGTGGGGTACACTTCTACATTGACGGCCAGTGCCGTGGTGCGGCCGCCCAAGCCCTGGGGGCCGATGCCGGTGGCATTGATGCGGGAAAGCAGCTCTTCTTCCATCTGGCGGATATGGGGCAGGGGGTTATGCTTGCCCACTGGGCGAAGCAAAGCTTCTTTGGCCAACAGCGCTGCTTTTTCCATATTGCCGCCACAGCCAACGCCTACGATAATGGGCGGGCAGGGGTTTGGCCCCGCCGCTTCCACCGTATCCAGCACCGCCTGCTTGGCTCCTTCGATGCCGTCGGAGGGCTTGAGCAAAAAGACCTTGCTCATGTTTTCACTGCCAGCGCCCTTGGGGGCCACGTCCAGCTGGAAAGTGTCGCCGGGCACCAGGCGGTAATGGATGACGGCAGGGGTGTTGTCTTTGGTGTTGACCCGCAAGAAAGGATCGCTGACCACAGACTTTCTCAGATATCCTTCCACATAGCCTTGCCGCACCCCTTCTTGGATGGCTTCTTCCAAGGACCCGCCTGTGATGTGCACTTCCTGGCCGATGGTGACAAAGACCACCGTCAGTCCCGTATCTTGACAGATGGGCACCTGGTTTTGGGCGGCAATGTCGGCGTTTTTGGTGATTTGGCAAAGCATTTCCTGCCCCACCGGGGAAACTTCTGTGGCCTTGGCCTGCTCCAAGGCGTCATAGACATCGGAATTTAAAAAATAATTGGCATCCATGCAGAGTTTTTTCACTGCCTGGGTGATGGTATTTGTGGTGATTTCTCGCATTTTTTTCCTCCGCTTCT
>CALWLF010000041.1 GCA_944381455.1 uncultured Clostridia bacterium
AGCGGCAGCAGCCGATACGGTTGTTTTGTCATAAAATACGCTCCTTATCAGGTTCCAATTGGTTGTATCATACCATAAACCAATGGAAATTTCCAGCCGATGGGAACCAAGAAGCGATGGACCAAAAACAGAACAAGGATTGGAAGCAAAAGGAGAGGAAAATCATGGTATATCACGATATTCTGGAAGCAATGGGGCATACGCCCATGGTGCAGCTTAACCGGATGCCAAAGCCTGGCAGTGCCCGGGTGCTGGTGAAGGTGGAAGGGCTGAATGTGGGCGGCTCCATCAAAACCCGCACGGCCTGGAATATGCTCAAAGAGGCGGAGGATCAAGGTCTGATTGACAAAGACTCCATCATTGTGGAACCGACCAGCGGCAATCAGGGCATTGGGCTGGCCTTGGTGGGGGCCGTCAAAGGCTATCAGGTGAAAATTGTGATGCCGGATTCCGTCAGTGTGGAACGGCGCAAGCTGGTGGAACATTACGGTGCAGAAGTGATTCTCATTCATGACGACGGGAATATTGGCGAATGCATTGAACAATGCTTAAAAACGGCCATGGATTTGGCGGCCAACAATCCAAAGGTCTATGTACCCCAGCAGTTTTCCAATCCGGCCAACAACATGGCCCACAAAAAGGGTACGGCGTTGGAGATTTTGGAACAGGTGGACGGTCCCATTGATGGGTTTTGCTCCGGTTTTGGCACCGGCGGCACCATCAGCGGCATTGGCGAGATGCTGAAAGAAAAAAATCCACAGATGGAAATCTGGGCTGTGGAGCCGGAAAATGCAGCCATTTTGGCCGGCGGCAGCATTGGCACCCATATGCAGATGGGCATTGGCGACGGCGTGATCCCCGATAATTTGAACCGGGAAATCTATGATGAGCTGTATATCGTCACCGACGAAGAAGCCATCCAAACGGCCAAGGACCTGGCTCGGCTGGAAGGGCTGATGTGCGGTATTTCCAGCGGCACCAATGTGGCTGCGGCGCTGAAGTTGGCAGAAAAGCTGGGCGAAGGCAAAACGGTGGTAACGGTGCTGCCCGATACGGCAGAGCGGTATTTCAGTACGCCATTGTTTGACTAAACAAATGGGCATCTGTGGATGCAGCACAACGAGAAAAGAGCCGAAACCGGAAAACAAAGGGTTCGGCTTTTTTGTTGCTTTTTACTGTGGGGAAGGAAGGGATGACATGGAAAAAACACTGGGAGAACCCATCACACAGGCGGGGGAATATGAACAGAAACAGGCAGACTTATTTGCCCGGTGGAAACAAAAGCCACCCTGCGGCATTGCCAACCACCGGGGCCATGGCTGGGTGGCAGACGGCATTCTCTGCCCGCAAAGCTGGTTTTTGCAGCCGGTGCGGCCGCTGTTTTTGCTGAAAGAAGCCTATGGCAGCCAGCGGGACTGGGATTTGCGGCAATATCTCCTGCAAGGAGACGGTACCAATGGTCATCTGCCCAAACTGTGGCAGCGGGTATCCCTTTGGACAAAAGGGTTATTGGAGACAACGGCAACGCACCTGGCGCCCTATGGGGCAGTGGAGGAATGCCAGACGGCAGGCAACGGCTATTTACGCCAGTGCGCCGTCATGAACCTGAAAAAAAGCAACGGGAAGCCGCGCTCTGCCTGGGAGGATCTGACGGCCTATGTGGCTTATGACCAAGCAGAACTTTTGGAGCAGCTGCGTCTCATAGCCCCTACGGTCATTGTCTGCGGCAATACAGGCCGGTTTTTGTTTTCCTTGCTTCATCAGCATCCGCCCAAACAGCAGCATTGGTTTTATTGGCTATCTTTGGATGGGCGGCCGATTTTGGTGCTGGATTATTATCACCCGGCCAACCAGTTTCCAGACTTGTTGAATTATTATGGCCTCATGGGCTGCTATCAACAGGCGCTTTTAGCAAAAGAAAAACGGCCGGTCTTGGGCTAGACAGGCCGTTTTTTGTTATTCTTTGGCGCAGACGGGACAGGGATAATAATTTCTTTTTTCTGCTTCGGAGCGGACCCATTCCATGGGATTGGTGAGGCCGGGGCAGTTTTTGTCCAGGTGATAGTAGTAAATATCTTCTTTGGAAACCCAAACGACAGTCATATCCTGCACTGTCGTTTCTTCGGTGTCCATCCCGGCTTCCTGGGGTGCAGTGGGCCAAAGGAAAAAGAAGAGGGCTACAATGATCACAGTCCAAAACAGTTTGGAGCGGTTGCGCCGGGGCGGGCGGGGATAGAGGGAGGCGTTCTCTTCTTCTTCCTCCTCTTCTCCGTCGTCATCGTCTGTTGCACTGGCGGCAGGGGAGGGCGAGAAAGTGGATGTATGGAATGACAGAATTTGTTTGTCATCTGGGCTTTGTGGGGGTGTGTGGGCTTTCATGGAATGTCTCCTTTCTAAAAATGTTGCTTTTGCAATACTATGATCATAGCACAGTGGGGGAAAAAAAGCAATTTTGTGAGACAAAGAGGAAGAAGAGATAAAAAAAGTTGTTAGCACTCTATCTTGTTGAGTGCTAATTTTTTCTTGACTTTTTCTCCTGCCGTGTTACAATAATGCTAAGGGCCATGTGGCCCAAGCAACGGAAACAAAGGAGGTTTCATGTCATGACACAAGAAAAAGGGAATTT
>CALWLF010000042.1 GCA_944381455.1 uncultured Clostridia bacterium
CTGCAAATGGGCATCACCGGCGCCGCCTGGGCCACCATCTGCGGCTATTTTCTGCCTTCCGTTGGCGGACTGGTTTTCTTTTTCTCCAAAAAGGAACCCCTCCATTTTGGCCGCCCCGTCTTTCGCCTGCGCCAGCTGCTTCAGGCCATGAGTAATGGTTCCTCCGAAATGGTCACAAACCTCTCCACCAGTGTCACCACACTGCTCTTCAATCTTTTGATGATGCACCTGGTAGGCTCCCATGGTGTGGCCGCCATCACCGCCGTTCTCTACAGCCAGTTTTTGCTGACAGCCCTCTTCCTCGGCTTTTCCATCGGCGTGGCCCCCATCATTAGCTTTCATTTTGGCGCCAAACATTGGGGCTATTTATTAAAACTGCAGCGCACCTGTTTCTTGTTCGTTGCCGCCACTTCGCTTTTGATGTTCTCGGCGGCCTTCTTCGGCGCGGAACTATTGGCCGCAGCCTTCGCCAAAGAGGAACCAGAGGTCTATGCTTTCATCGTCCGCGGTATGCAGCTCTTTTCCCTCTCCTTCCTCTTTGCCGGCATCAATATTTTTTCTTCCGCCCTCTTTACGGCCCTATCCGACGGAAAAACCTCTGCCGCCATCTCCTTTGGCCGCACCTTTTTGTTCATCCTCTTGGGCATGGCCCTTTTGGTGCCGCCTCTGCAGGTGGACGGCGTCTGGCTTTCCATCCCCTTTGCGGAACTGGCCACACTGTTTGTTTCCTTCCTGTTTGTGCGAAAAAATACCCGCCTTTTGCACCAGAGAGCAGCAAAATAATTGCATCTCACATTTACACCCGCTCCAAAAGGTGCTACACTAAGGATAAGGAAGCAAAAGGAGGTTATCAATCATGAAATTAGCAGTCTTGTATTTTTCTCTTTCCGGCCACACCAAACAAATGGCCGAAGAAATTGTCTCCGGTATGACAGAAGTGCCAGACGTAGAAGCAAAAGCCTTTTCCATCACCGATTTTGACACCACTTTCGTCCAAGAAAGTGCCGCCGTTGTCCTGGGCACCCCCGTTTATATGGCATCCATGGCCCATCAAATGCACTCTTTCCTGCAAACAACGGCCCGTCAAAGCGGCATCCCCGGTAAACTTTGCGGCGCCTTTGCCACCGAAGACTATGTCCATGGCGGCGGCGAAGCGGCCATCGAAGAAATCTTAAAATACTGCCTAGTGATGGGCTGCCTCACCTATTCCGGCGGCGGCGCCTTTGGCGTACCCATCATCCACTTGGGCCCCGTGGCCGTCAGCGATGATTTGAACAAATATGCCCCTACCTTCCGCACCTACGGAACCCGTATGGCCCAAACCGCCAAAAAATTATTTGAACAATAAGTACATCAAAAAAGGGTGTCAATCTTATGATTGACACCCTTTTTGTTTTTCTGTCGTTTTCTGCCTGATTACAGCTTGGCCAATTCTTCTGCAATCACGGCATTGACCGTGCCAGGATCGGCTTTTCCTTTCAGCTGCTTCATGCACTGGCCCATGAGGAAACGGGTTACTTTTTCATTTCCTTCTTTCCATTCGGCAATGCTCTTTGGATTGTCAGCCAGTACTTTCACCACAACTTCCCGTACCAAATTGTCGTCCTGCACCATTTCCAGGCCGTTTTCTTTGATATACTGTTCTGGTTCCACATTTTCCCTGAACATTTTTTCAAAGACTTCTTTCGCCGTTGGCCGGTTCACCACGTTTTTCTTCACCAGCAAAATCAGTTTGCCCAGGTTTGCAAAATCAAAGGAGATGTCCTCCACATCGGTGCTTGTTTCCGTCGCCAGACGTAGCACTTCGCCCATGATCCAGTTGGACACTTCTTTTGGCTCGTTGCAGGCGGCCAGCGCCTGTTCAAAAATTTCCACCAGATATTTGCTTCCTGTGATGATGTCCACGTCGTATTCCGGCAAGCCATAGTCAGCCAAATATCTTGCTTTCTTTGCATCGGGCAGTTCCGGCATTTCGCTTTTCACCCGTGCAATCCATTCGTCGCTGATTTCAATGGGCACCAGGTCTGGTTCTGGGAAATAACGATAGTCCTGGGCGTTTTCTTTGGACCGCATGGCAAAGCTTGCGCCCTTGTTGTCGTCCCATCTTCTCGTTTCCTGCACCACCCGGCCGCCTTCTTCGATCACTTCAATCTGGCGTTTCCGCTCTCCTTCAATGGCTCTGGCAATGGCCTTAAAGGAGTTGATGTTTTTCATTTCCGTTCTGGTTCCCAGTTCGTCTGTGGTCACAGGACGCACCGAAAGGTTCACGTCGGCCCGCAGGGAGCCTTGTTCCATCTTACAATCGGAAACCCCGGTGTACTGCAAAATAGCTTTCAGTTTCGTCAAGTAAGCAATGACTTCTTCGCCCGTTTCAAAATCTGGTTCCGATACGATTTCCAACAGTGGCACACCGCAGCGGTTATAGTCCACCAGCGTGCAGTCATCCCAAGGATCATGGATCAGTTTCCCGGCGTCTTCCTCCATGTGGATTTCGTGAATCCGGATGGCTTTTTTCTTGCCGTTCACTTCAATATCAATGTGGCCGTTGCGGCAGATGGGCAGATACAGCTGGCTCACCTGGTAGGCCTTTGGCAAGTCGGGATAGAAATAGTTCTTCCGGTCAAATTTGTTATATTGGGTAATTTCGCAGTTGGTGGCAATGCCCACCCGGATGGCATATTCCACCACCTGGCGGTTTAATACCGGCAGCGTCCCCGGCATACCGGAGCAGACTTCGCACACATGGGTGTTTGGTTCCCCGCCAAATTCCGTGGAGCAGTTGCAAAAGATTTTTGTTTTGGTGGAAAGCTCGGTATGCACTTCCAACCCCATCGTTGTAATATAGTCCATGCCTTACGCCTCCTTCTTTGTTTCTGGCAAATGCAAATGATAATCGGTGGCCTGCTGGAAGGCATAGCCAATGTTCAGCAGCTGGCTTTCCGTAAAGGCCTTGCCTGTCAGCTGTAACCCCACCGGAAGCCCTTCTTTATCAAAGCCGCAGGGCACCACCAGCGAAGGCAGCCCGGCCAAGTTCACCGATACGGTATAAATATCGCCCAAATACATTTTCAATGGGTCGCTCAAGCTTTCTCCCAGTTTCAGTGCCGTCGTTGGCGCCGTTGGGCTCAAAATGCAGTCAAATGTTTCAAAGGCGCGGTCAAAGCTCTGTTTGATGACGGCTTTTACCTGCAAGGCTTTTTTATAGTAAGCATCATAATAGCCGCTGGAAAGCACGAAGGCCCCAATCATAATCCGGCGTTTCACTTCCATGCCAAAGCCTTGGCTTCTGGATTTATAATACAAGTCGGTCAAATCCTTGTATTCCGGTGCTGCATAGCCATATTTCACCCCGTCAAACCGGGACAAGTTGCTGCTGGCTTCGGCGCAGGCAATGATATAGTAAGCCGGGATGGCATAATCCGTTTCCGGCATAGAAAATTCTTCCACAATGGCGCCCATTTCTTCCAGCTTTTTGGCTGCCGCCAGCACCCGTTCCTTCACGTCGGCCTGCAGCCCATCGCCAAAGTATTCCTTGGGAATCCCAATGCGTTTGCCTTTGATGTCGCCGGTCAGCTGTGTCTGGATGGCGCCAGAAGGCACAGAGGTGCTGTCTTTTGGATCATGGCCGCTGATGATAGAAAGCACTTCGGCCACGTCTTCCACGTTTTTCCCCAAAGGCCCAATCTGGTCCAAAGAAGAGGCATAGGCAATGAGGCCATACCGGGAAACAGAACCATAGGTGGGTTTTAACCCCGTTACGCCGCAAAAAGAAGCCGGCTGACGGATGGAACCGCCGGTGTCAGAACCCAGAGTATAGAAGGCTTCCCCTGCGGCCACGGCTGCGGCAGAACCGCCGCTGGAGCCGCCGGGGCTTCTTTGGCTGCCCCAAGGGTTTACCACCGGGCCATAAAACGAAGTTTCGCTGGTGGAACCCATGGCAAATTCGTCCATGTTCAGTTTCCCTAAAATCACAGCCCCTGCTTCTTCCAAACGGTTCACTGCCGTGGAAGAATAGAAGGGCTTAAACCCAGTCAAAATCTTCGATGCACAAGTGGTCAAAATCCCCTTGGTGCACATGTTGTCTTTCACTGCCATGGGCACACCGGCCAAAGGCGAGGTCAATGTCCCTTCGTCAATACCCTTTTGCACCTTTTTGGCCTGAGCCATGGCTTCATCGGCGCAGACAGTGATAAAGGCGTTCACATCCTTGTCCTTTTCGGCAATCCGGTCCAGGGCCGCCTTGGTCACTTCTTCTACGCCAATTTCTTTCGCTTTTATTTTCTTGCCCACTTCCAGGGCACTCATGTTCATCCAATCCATGGTTACTCCTCCTCTTATTCCACCGTCTTAGGCACCTGGAAACAGCCGTCTTTCTTCTTTGGTGCATTGAGGGTAATCAGTTCCCGGTCCACCGACGGCCGCACTTCGTCTTCCCGGAACACGTTTTTCACCGGGAAGGCGTGGCTCATGGCTTCGATGCCGGTGGTATCCACTTCGTTGAGCACATCCATGTAGTTGATGATTTTTTCCATTTCGTTTTTAGCGCTTTCCTTCTCGCTCTCGTCCAGCTGAAGTCTGGCCAAAATACCGATGTAATCAATCATTTCGTCTGTGATTTTCATACAATCTTCCTTTCTATCCCCGTTTTTCGCATCAAAAGACGAGCCTTTTTTGCAAAAGAACTCGCCTTTTTGTTCTCTTTGTGTATTTTATCAGGGTGTCAGTCTGGACAAGTCTCTTGGGAAGAGAGATGCCACACGGACATTGGTTTCGTCCATCAATTTCATGCAGAAGCGTTCCAGCCCCATGCCCAAACCGCCGTGGGGAGGCATACCATGTTTGTGGATCATCAAAAAGTCGGTGAAATCTTCTGGATTCAAGCCTTTGGCAATCATTTTTTCCACCTGCATGTCATAATCATGGATTCTCTGACCGCCGGTGGTCACTTCCATGCCGCGGAAGAGCAGGTCAAAGCTTAAGGTATATTTTGGATCTTCCGGATCGTCCATGGCATAGAACGGACGTTTTTTCACCGGATAGTGGGTGACAAATACAAATTCGCTGTTGTATTTTTCTTTGAAGAGCTTACTAATCAGCTGCTCTTCTTCTGGTTCCAGATCATAAGGATCTTTGATTTTGCGGCCATATTCGGCGGCCACCATTTCTTTTGCGTCTTTAAAGCGCACACATGGAATTTCGTTCACTTCTGGCAGCGTCACATTCAAAATCTTTAATTCTCTGGCATATTCTTCATTCAAAGTTTTGATGATGTTTTTGATGGCGCCCGTTTCTGCTTCCATCACATCCGTAAAGCTATCAATAAAGCCCATTTCCAGGTCCAGACCCATATATTCGTTCAAATGGCGGGTGGTGTTGTGTTTTTCTGCCCGGAATACGGGAGCCACTTCAAACACTTTTTCAAATACGCCAACCATGGTCTGTTTGTAGAACTGTGGGCTTTGGGCCAAATATGCTTTGCGGCCAAAATAGTCCATTTTGAAAATGTTGGCGCCGCCTTCTGCACCGCTGGCCACGATCTTTGGTGTGTGAATTTCCGTAAAGCCCTGGCTCATCAAGTAATCACGGAAGCCTTTTACCACGCCTTCTTGCAATTTAAAGATGGCTCTCTCCCGCACATTACGCAGCGTAATAGGCCGCAATTCCATATTCTTTTCCAGCGTCACACCCAATTTCCGTTTGGAAAGATTGATGCCCGGCGCTTCCTTCGGTGTCGTCAGCACTTCCACTTCCGTCAGATGAATTTCCAATCCGTTGGGGGCCCGGTCGTCTTTTTTCAGGCTGCCTTTCACCCGTACTGAGTATTCCACACCCAAAGACTTAATATCACAGTTGCAGGTGTCCTTGTTCCAAATGCACTGTACAATGCCGTTGCGCTTACGCAGCGTCACAAATCCAAAATCGCCCATGTCCTTGATGGAATAAATCATGCCATGGGTTTGCACCATGTCGCCGTCTTGCTGACTGAGCATTTCGGCAATTTCCAAATCGGAACTTGTTCTTTTTCCGGAAACGGTTTCCATTTGTAATCTCTCCTTTATCGCTGCGGCAAAGCCTTTGCCGCCCAATTTACCTATTATAATACAATATCATACCTTCCACCTAAAATCAATGTTTCTTCCAAGAAACTTCATAGTTTCTTTTCATTTTGTTTCCAAAACAGTCCTTTTTTTTGTCGAAAACCGTGTTATAATGAAAAAGAAGAAACCCAAATCATCAAATGCTGCCTCTGGCAGAAAAAAGGAGTGATTTCTTTGCCGGATACCCTATCCATCAAAGAGAAAGTAGAAAAAAATTTTGCAAAACCCGCCGGTCTTTCCAAAGAGGCCGCCGCTTTTATTGAAGAAACTTGGCAGTTTCAAGAAATTATGATGATGTATAACTCGGCCATTCGCGAAGTGCGCACCAAACTGGAAATCCTCAACGATGACCTGGCCATGCGCAATAGCCGCAACCCCATCGAGTTTATCACCCAACGGGTCAAAAAACCGGTCAGCATCATCCAAAAGCTCCAGCGCAACGGTTGGGAAGTTTCCGCCCCTTCCATTGTGGAACACTTAAACGACGTGGCCGGTATTCGCGTCATCTGTTCTTTCATTGACGATATCTATGAAGTAGCCGAAATGCTGGGTTCCCAAGACGACGTCACCGTCATCAAAGTCAAAGATTACATCAAAAATCCCAAACCCAATGGCTATCGTAGCTATCATATGATCATCGAAATTCCTGTCTTTTTCTCCGACCGTACCCAATCCATGCGGGTGGAAATCCAAATCCGCACCATCGCCATGGATTTTTGGGCCAGCTTGGAACATCAGCTGAAATATAAAAAAATGGTGGCCAATGAGGAAGATATCTATCATCAGCTTTCCGAATGTGCCACCACCATCGCCCAAGTGGACCAAAAAATGCAGGATATCCGCAAACAAATCGAATCCAGCTCTGACTCTACCGGCATCTCCATGAAAGACAAGCTGGAACGGCTGGGTAACGGCCTCATGCGCCCTGGAACCTTCTAAAGGCGCAGCAGAACCATATAAAGAATCGTCGAAACGCCAATGCTCAGTAACGGGCTGTTTTTCCACCAGTGTAACGCCATGGCCACCGCCACCGCCAAAAGCTGAAACGCACTTTCCCTTGGCGCCGAAAGCGATACACTTTTGATGCAATAAATCACCAAAACGGCCATCACCGCCATCGGTAACGTGTTCCCCAGATAGGTCACTGTCCGGGGAACTTCTTTTTTGCCATTAAAACAAAGAAAGGGCAGCACCCGCGGGATAAACGAACAAATGGCACAAACCAAAATGCTTAAAAACATCGTTGTCTCACTCATGCCCAATCACCCCTTCCAATTTTTTCCGCTGCAACAATAAGAAAAACACCGTCACCAAAAGTGTCGGCAGCAAAAATTGCTCTGGCCCAAGCACAATCAAAAATACCACCGCAATCACCAGACCCGTGATGGCCGGCCGGTGGCTTTTGGCGCTTTTCCATTGCTCCACAAAAATCACCGCAAACAGCGCCGTCATGGCAAAATCCACCCCCGTCATATCAAAGGGCAGCGCCGTACCGGCAAAGGCCCCAATGGCTGTGCCAATAATCCAATAACATTGGTCCAATAAGCTGATCCAAAAAAACACCCGCCCCTGGCGCATGGGCGGCTGCACCGCCGTGCCGCAAAGGAGCGAATAGGTTTCATCGGTCAAGGCAAAAATCAAATAAGGCCGTACCTTTCCTGCTTTCTTGAAAGATTCCACAAAAGAGAGGCCATAAAAAATATGTCTGGCATTTAATAGCAGCGTCATGGCTCCAATCATCCCCAGCGACGCCTGCTGCGCCAATAACGGCACAAAGGCATACTGCACCGATCCAGCATAAATGGTCAAACTGCAAACAAGTGCTGCATACCAGGGAAACCCGGCACTGACAAACAACAGCCCAAAGGCCGCCCCCATAAATAAGTACCCGCAAAGCACCGGCACTGTTTTTTTTGCTGCAAAGCGAAACTCCTGCATCGTTTCTTCCCCTCTTTCCCAGAAAACAAAAAACAGGCGAAAAGCCCTGCCTTTCGCCTGAAAAAACATTAGCATCATTCTACCATTTTTCATCCACAATGTCTATCTAATTGTGCAAAAAATAGTATATTTCTGCAAATTATTTTATTTTCTTTCTTTTTCGATGGTATCATAGGAAACCGGCTCCGGTTTTTCTCCCCGATTGATGGCCGGGATAAACCGGTTCCAGAAATCGTTGTAAAGCCGGAAAATTTCTTTCCGTTTGCCATAGATAAATACCAGCGTAATAATCACATACATGGCGCTCAATAAATCGGTGAAAGCCCAAAGCAGGTCTGCTTCCAGATCATAGAACACCAAAGCCGGAATAATGAAATAAATCATATAAACTGGCGTCATTTTTTTGTTTAACGAAGTATCCCCAAAGGCATAGTTTACTGACTTGGAACAGCTGTAATACATCCCAATGATGGTCGTCCAGGCAAATACCGTAATGGCCAGCCCCATGAACATACTGCCCACATTGCCATAAGCCACCCGAAAGGCCACCGTCGTCAGCTGAGAGCTGGTCACATCGGCATAGTCAATATAAGAATTGGTCAAAATCAAAGAAAATGCTGTCACCGAGCAAACAATAATGGTATCCAAAAACACTTCGCCCCAGCCCCAAGAAGATTGGCGTACTGGGTGGTCCGTAATAGCCGAAGCATGGGCCACAATGCCATATCCTGTGCCGGCGTCGTTGGAATACAGCCCACGGGCAATGCCATAACGGATGGCATCTCTGGCCGTAGCTCCAGCAAAACCGCCCACACCTGCCATCGGCGTAAAAGCGCTTTTAAAAATCAATGCAATGACAGAAGGCACCGTATCGATGTTCATAATCACAATGCCGATACCGCCCAAAATATAGGCCAGCGCCATAAAAGGCACCACTCGTTCCATGATATTGGCAATGCGTCTCAGCCCACCGCCAACAGTAATAAAATACGTCACAGCCACAAATACCACCGATGCAATGGGCGGAATTTGAAATGCTTCAAACAGAGAACTGGTCACCGATTCTGTCTGCACCGCATTGGTCCAAGGCCCAAAAATAAATACAAAAAAGGCCAGTACCACCGAGCCTTTCTTCCATCCAAAAGCGTTTTTCATGACGAAAGAACGGTCACAAAGGTATTCGTCCATGGATTTTTCATACCGCACACGATACCGCTGTCCCAAAATAATTTCGCAGGCTTTGGTGCTCATGCCCAAAAGACCGGACACCCACATCCAAAACACGGCCCCAGGACCGCCCATGGTGATGGCCGTGGCCACACCGCCAATGTTGCCTACGCCAATGGTATTGGCCATGGCCGTACAAGCCGCGCCAAAACCGGAAACCGTTCCTTCTCCTTCCCCATTTCCTTTGAACATTTTGCCAAAGGTGTTTTGGAAGTTGAATTTTACATGACGGAAGTTATAGCCAAATTTGAATTTGATAGATAAGTAGAGCCCGGTGCCAACCAACGCCACCGTCATTGGTGTCCCCCACAAGAAGTCCGAAATGGTTTGAATAATCGTCAAAATAAATTCCATAAAAATCCCCCTTCTTTTCTACAGAGCAATCAAAAAAACTTCTCCCTCCTTTTCCAAATAATCCTTTGCTTCTATCAACTCCCCTGGAGATAAAAGCCCTTGATAAGAAAAAAGGCGAAAAGCCCTGCTTTTCGCTAATCACTTTTTTCTATCTTATCATCTTTTTAGGAAAATGTCTATCAAATTGTGCAAAAAAATTCTTCTTTCTGTCGATTATTTTATTTTTCAACACACGTTTCCACCACAATCTGAAACAATTCCTCAGCCACCTCTACCATATCGTTGATAACGACATATTCTGTCGGTGTATGTGCTTCTTCCATCAATCCAGGCCCAAGATAGAATGTAGGGATGCCAAAGTTTTGTATAAAACCACCCTCTCCCCACCCAGGCAGAAAACTCACTTCAATTTGTTCCGTTCTTACTGCATCAATGGCTGACATCACTCTTTGACAAAGCGGTGTATTCACATCAAACTTCAGTGGAGTACAATCTACAATCAAAGATGTTCTGCTTTCAAACGAATCGTCTTCTTCCTTGCATTGCTGAAGCGGAGCCTCAATCTCTTGGAAAAACGTGTCCACAGTGTCTCCAGGCAGATATCGCTTATCAATCTTTATCGTACATTTTGGCGGCACCACATTAGGTGCCGAACCGCCTTCTATCACACCTACATTCATCACCGGCTTACCGCAAATGGGATCTTCCTGCTGATCGTAAGCATGTTCTAAATACTGGACCAGCTTCGTCAAAAAGCTATTTGCCATATAGATTGCATTTTTCCCCAATGCAGGATTGCTAGCATGAGCACTTTTTCCTAAAAATTCGACCTGAAGCCAAGCATTTCCTTTATGCGCCACAGACATTTTTCCAGAAGTACATTCAGCAATGACGGCCAAGTCCATCACCGGAAGTTGTTGGGACTGAAATGCCTTCACCATTTCAGCTGCCTGATATTCTTCATCGCTGCTGAAAGCCAGCCATACCTGTCCAGACCGTTTACACTTTGCTGCTTCCAAAAAAGCAACGATACTACAGGCACAACCACTTTTCATATCAGAGGCACCTCGGCCAAAAATTTTCCCGTCTGCTTCTTTTGCTAAAAAAGGTTCTTCCATCCCTTCTGGCGAAACCACATCGATATGCCCTTGCAGCAACAACCGAAACGATGGTTTTTCACAGGGCAAAACAGCAATCAAATATGGTTCTGGTGTTTCCATATCATATACCGTCACTTTCGCCTCTGGTACTTCTTGCATCAAATATGTTTTTAACCATAACAACAACTGCTGTTTCCCTTCTGCTTCATAACTGTTAAACGAGATCAGTTTTTTCGTCAATTCCACGACTTTGTCTCGGGCTTGTCTCGATAACCGCATTGCTTTTTATGCCTCCTTTTGTTCTTTGGTAGGATCACTATATTTTTTCCCCCATTTATATTGTTTCTCATCAGCGATGGCATCCAATAAACATCCGGACGCCATATCCTTTTTTATTTGTTTTCCAAAGGCATAAAACAGCCAGAATAAACCAAAAAAGACAGGCAACGCTGACACAGTGATCATAGACTGAATGGTTTGCAAAACATTCAATCCCTCCACATTATGCTCCAGCAATAAAATTCCAACTGGTAAAACTAAAAATAAGAAGCACCAAAATGATTTAAAAACCGGGCTAGGCTCTTCGTCACCTTTTAAATTTTTCGAAGTATACATACTCAAAGAAGTGCCATTGGCAGTACAAGACGCAGCCAGGTTAAAGAAGATCAGCACAAAAAAAGCAATAATACAAAGCTTAGAAAAAGGCATCTGTTTGAGCACCAGCAAAGTCACTCCGTTATTGCCCACTTCTCCAATCACTCCCGATAAATTCACACCATGGAATAATTCCAGAGACATACCATAATTTCCCAAAATTCCAAACGTAATCCAGCAAGCCAACGGCGCCAACACCGTATTTGCCACAGTAATCTCCCGCAGCGTTCTGCCATAAGAAGTTCTTGCCACCCATGTACCACACATGGCAGCCAGCGCCACATACCAAGCCCAATAGAAAATTGTCCAGTTTTGTACAAATCCTGTCTGCATAACAGCATCACTATTAAAGCTCATCCGTACAAATTCACGAATATTCGTACCTACAGCCATGGTAATATTATTTAAAATAAAACTGGTATCCCCCACCAACAACACATAGATGAAAAAAGCAATTGCAAGCCATATATTAAAGTCACTGATTTTACCCATGCCTTTTGCAATACTTTTTGAGGTCGAGAGCGTAAAAAAGATGCAGAAAAAAACAATGACGCCAATTTTTAATCCAAAAGAATTCGGGATACCAGTTAAATCACTCAACAGTTCTCCCAGCACTGGCGTACCAATCCCAACAGTGGTCATTACTGCAACAAAGTAGCACAATACAAATAATAAATCAATAATCCATTTAACCGGCTTATGCCATGCTTTTTGCCCTGTCAGCACATCTTCGCATAAAACAGAAATCCGTACTGTATATTTTCTTTTATTCCAATAGAGATACCCTATGGCCACTGCTGGCAGCAGATAAAAAGCCCAGGCTGAAAATCCCCAGTGAAACATTCCATAAGCTGAAGCATATTCATAGGCTTGTGCCGAACCAGGTTCAATCCCAAAAGGTGTGCCTGTTACATAATACATCCATTCGCACATCCCAAAAATCAATATTCCCGCTGCCAATGAAGAACAAAGCATCATGGAAATCCATGTAAAGGTTGAATAATGCGCAACTGCATCTTTGCCGCCCAAACGAATGTCTCCCCATTTTGTTACAATCAAAAGCACAGCCACCACAAAGCATAACACACCAATCCATAAAAATAACCACGCCAAATCCGATGTCATAAAACGATACAGCGCCCCCACGCCGTTTACCACCGCATCTGGAATCAAAATAATTGGTATTATAATTGCCGCCAAGGCAATCATTGATAATACCACTAATTTTTTATCTGCTTTTCAAACATCATGTTTCCCCTACCTTTATTCAATTTTTGATTTTCTCCTCATCCCATGAAAAAAGCCGTCGTTTTTTATAAGAAAACAACGGCTTTTTTTACAGATAACAAATCAATTTTAACCTTTGACTGTTCTCTGCCTAAAACGAATATTAGCCAAATACCAGCTTTCTGTTCCGTTCTGCTGTCCTTTTCTTATCTGGGATGTCAAAAGCTTTGGCTCATTTTTCCCTCAAAATAGCGCCCAATTCTTTTTCCAATGCATCCAGCACCCGTTTCATGGCGCCAGTCACATCTTCCTCCACCAGCGTCCGATCCTCTGCCCGGAATTTGATGGAATAAGAAACCGACTTAAATCCATTTTCAATCTGCGCTCCGGTGTAGACGTCAAAAAGCGTAATGCTTTCCAAATGCTTTCCGGCATTTGCTGCAATCACTTTTTCAATTTCCCTCACCGGCACTTCTTCTTTGATGACCATAGAAATATCGCGGGTCACAGCCGGGAATTTTGGCAGCGGGCGATAAGCTTTCACCAAATCGCTTTCTTCCACCAAAGCATCCACGTCCACCACACCAAGATATACCCTTGTGCCAATGTCATAATTTTCAGCCACCAGCGGATGCAGCTCGCCCACAAACCCGATGTCGCATCCGTCAATTTCCATCACAGCCGTGCGGCCTGGATGCATGAAAGGCAGCTCTTTTTCTGCCCGGTATTCCACCTTGTCTTCCATGCCCAGCACTTTAAACAAATAACCAAAAATGCCCTTAGCCGCAAAGAAATCCATATCCTTGCCATAAAGGCCGATGGTCAGGCGGTGTGGTTCGTCGGGAAGTTCTGTCAAAGGCAGGCTCTTTGGCAGATAAATTTTACCTACTTCAAAAAGCGCTGCCATTTCATTTCTCCGGTTATAGTTGGTGGAAAGAGAGTTCAGCATACCGTTTAAGGTGGTGGTGCGCATCACCGAGAAGTCTTCCCCCAGTGGGTTTGCAATTTTCACCACATCCCGCAATTTGGAATCCTTTGCAATGCGCAGCTTATCAAACACCTTCGGGCTTTCAAAGGTGAAATGCATGGCTTCGGAAAGACCATTGGCAATCATGGCCTGTTTTACCATGGCCGTAATTTTTTGGGCATAAGTCATTTTGCCCACCGTTGGCGTACCGGCAGCCAAGGTTGGCTCAATTTTATCATAGCCATAGAATCTGGCCACTTCTTCTGCCAAGTCGGCCTGGGCTTCCAGGTCAGGGCGGAAAGTAGGCACCGTCACCACATGGTTTTCTCTATCTACTTTCAGTTCAATCCGTTCAAAAATCTGGGCCATTTCTTCTTCCGATACGTTGGTGCCCAAAAGAGCGTTGATCCACTCTGGATCATAAGACAGCGTCCAAGGCGCCAAAGGTGCCGGATAACAGTCTACGCTGCCTTTGACCACTTCGCCTACCCCCAGCAGTTCCACCAGCTGGGCGGCCCGGTCGGCGCAGGTCTGGCAGATGTTTGGATCCAAACCCTTTTCGTATTTGGAAGAAGCGTCGGTACGCATCCCCAGTTTTTTGGCCGTGATCCGGACAGAAGGCCCGTTGAAGTTGGCCGATTCAAACAACACCGCTGCCGTATCCCCCGTAATCATGGAGTTTTCGCCGCCCATGACACCGGCTACGGCCACAGCCTTTTCTGGATCAGAAATCACCAGCATCGATGGATCCAGTTTTCTTTCCACGCCGTCCAACGTGGTAAAGGTTTCTCCTTCTTTGGCATTGCGGACAATGATTTTGTGGTCTTTGATGGTGTCAATGCTGAATGCGTGCATCGGCTGGCCCAGTTCCTGCATCACATAGTTGGTGATGTCTACAATGTTATTGATGGGACGGATTCCCACCGCACGCAGCCGTTTTCTCATCCAGCGGGGAGAAGGCCCGATTTTGACGTTTTTCACCACTCTGGCCACATACCGAGGACAAAGCTCTGGGTTTTGAATTTCCACCGAAACCATGTCGTTGATGTCGCCTTCGGCTTCTTCTTTCACCGAAATTTCTGGGAAACGGAATTCTTTTTTGTAGGTGGCTGCCGTTTCTCTAGCCAGCCCCACCATGCTGAAGCAGTCGGGGCGGTTGGATGTGATTTCAAATTCCACCGCCGTATCTTCCAAATCCATGCAGTCTTTGGCATCGGCGCCCAGTTCCTGTGGTTCTGGGAAAATATAAATCCCGTTTTCCGGCGCTTCTGGGAAATCGTGTCTGTCGCAGCCCAGTTCTTCCACAGAGCAAAGCATCCCGTTGCTTTCCACGCCTCTTAATTTGCCTTTTTTGATTTTTACACCATTGGCCAACGTAGAGCCATGGGTGGCCACTGGCACATAGGCGCCTTCATATAAGTTCTTGGCGCCGGTGACAATCTGCAATGGTTCTTCGGCGCCCACATCAATTTTTGTAATCACCAATTTATCTGCATCGGGATGTTTTTCAATGGAAAGCACCTTGCCCACCACAACGCCTGCGATGTCTTTGGCAATTTCCGTATATCCTTCCACTTTGGAACCGCTTAAGGTGATGTCTTCCACAAAGGTTTTCACATCCACGTCCACATCCACATAATCCTTCAACCAGGACATTGAAATATCCATCTGTGTTTTCTCCCCTTTCTTAGAACTGTTTTAAGAACTTCATGTCGTTTTCAAACAAAAGACGTAAGTCAGTGATGCCATAACGCTGCATCGCCACACGTTCCAAGCCCATACCAAAGGCAAAGCCGCTGTATACGTCCGGATCAATGCCGCTCATGCGCAATACTTTTGGATGCACCATGCCGCAGCCCAGAAGTTCAATATATCCTTCGCCCTTGCATACCCGGCAGCCTTCCCCGCCGCAGGCAAAGCAAGTCACGTCCATTTCTGCACTTGGTTCCGTAAAGGGGAAGTGATGTGGCCGGAACCGCACCTTCGTGTCTTCCCCGAACAATTCTTTGGCAAATACGGCCAAAGCGCCTTTCAAGTCGCCCATGGTGATGCCTTTATCCACCACCAGGCCTTCCAACTGATGGAAGATGGGGGAATGGGTGGCATCCACTTCGTCAGAACGGTATACGGCCCCAGGACAAACCACACGGATAGGCAGTTCCCCTTTTTCCATCACACGCACCTGTACCGGAGACGTCTGGGTACGCAGCAAGATGTCGCCGTTGATATAAAAAGTATCCTGTTCATCCTTGGCCGGATGGTTGGCCGGAATGTTCAGCGCTTCAAAGTTATAGTAATCTTTTTCCACTTCTGGGCCTTCGGCAATGGAATAGCCCATGCCGCGGAAAATATCGGTGATTTCGTCAATGACAATGCTCATGGGGTGTTTGTGGCCGCAGGCACATTCTTTGCCCGGCATGGTCACATCCAGCGTTTCTGTTTCCAACCGGCGTTCCAATTCTGCAGCAGCCAATTCTTTTTTCATTTCGTCAATTTTTGCTTCAATATCGGCCCGCACTTTGTTGGCCATCTCCCCAATGATGGGCCGCTCTTCTGCCGTCAAATCTTTCATGCCTTTTAAAATGGCCGTCAATTCGCCTTTTTTGCCCAAAAGACTTACTTTCATTTCATCCAAAGCCTTTGCTTCGGTTACTTCCGAAAGGGCTTTGAGCGCCGTTTCGTGAATGTTGCGCAATTTGTCTTTCATTGTTGTTAGACTCCTTCCTGAAAAATCCATGGTGTTTCCTTTTTTCGCATCAAAAAAGCCTTCCTCCCTCAAAAAAGGGACGAAGGCCATTAAGACTGATTCCGTGGTACCACCCTGCTTCCTGCCAAATTCCTTTGACAGGCACTCCTGCTTTCCATCAAAAGCATTTCCGCCTAACGCGCGGCCAAACGGGTTTTCCTACTTGCAAAACGGTTCAGAAAACCAGCTCCAGTGGGAACTTCCCCTCTTTCGCACCCAAAAACCCTTGCAGCCCACGAGGTTTTCTCTCTGCCGGCGCTAAAAAAAGGCTACTTTTCACCTTCACAGCTTTTTCATCTAATTTCTCTACTATCTTATCACAAAAATGGGAAATGTCAACTTCTTTTTCTGCTGCCGCTCTTTTCCTCTTTGCGGCGCTGGCCGGGCTTTGTGATTTTCCCCTTTTTGGCCCGCTCTACATTGACTTTGCGGCCTTTGATTTTGTTGCCTTCCATCTGCCGCACAATGTCTTTGGCATAGGAATAGGGCACATCCACATAGGTAAAGTCGTCATAAATTTCAATGGAGCCAATGAGCTTTCCCGGCATCCCTGTTTCTCCTGCAAAGGCGCCCACAATGTCCTTGGCCCTTATTTGGCTGCTGCGGCCGGCATTGATGAAAAGGCGCACCATTTCGCCCTTTTCTTCCGTGTCCTTTTTGGCCCCCACAAATTTATTGGGCGTGTTCAAATCGTTTTCTGCTTCGTTGATGTCGGCAAAGCTGTCGCCCAGCTGCATCTTCACCAGCGCCGCCGCCACATCCAGCGCCGTGCAGTCCTCTCCGGCGCTTTCCATGATCTGTTCCACAATTTCTGCAAACCGATTTAAACTGCCTTCTTCCATGACGGCTTTTACCTTGTCCATAAAAATGCCGGTCTTGGTGGCTTCCATATCGGTCAATGTGGGCAGTTTTTGCTGGATAATCTTGGTTTTGGTGTATCGCATGATATCCCGCAGTTTATAAATTTCTTTTCCGGTGCAGAAGGTAAAAGCCTTGCCGCTGCGCCCGGCCCGGCCGGTTCTGCCAATGCGGTGTACATAATATTCCTCGTCCTGGGGCAAGTCATAGTTAAACACCATGTCCACATCGTCCACGTCAATGCCCCGGGCCGCCACGTCGGTGGCCACCAAAATTTCAATGGAGCCGTTGCGGAATTTCTGCATCACCCGATCCCGCTGGGTTTGTTTCAAGTCGCCGTGGAGCCCGTCTGCAAAATACCCTCTCCCCAGCAGCTGTTCCACCACATCATCCACCCGCCGCTTTGTGTTGCAAAAGACAATGGCAAGCTTTGGCTCATAGCTGTCAATCAACCGGCACAGAGCCTCCAGCTTATATTTTTCTTTCACATCAAAATAGATTTGTTCAATCTGGGGCACCGTCAGCGTTTTTCTGGAAATTTTCACCAGCTCCGGCTCTTTCATGTAGAGCTTGCTTAATTCCAAAATTTCCGGGCTCATGGTGGCCGAAAACATCACCGTCTGCCGCTCTTTAGGCACCTGGGAAAGAATGGTTTCCATGTCCTCCCGAAAGCCCATATCTAACATTTCGTCCGCCTCATCCAGCACCACATACTTCACATGGTCCATCTTTAAGGTCCGTCTTCTCATGTGGTCCATGACGCGTCCCGGCGTCCCAATGACCACCTGCACCCCTTTTTTCAGCGATAAAATCTGCCGGTCGATGGGCTGGCCGCCATAGACAGGCAGCACCATGATATTGGAGCGAAATTTCAATAATTTCCGAAACTCTTCGCTCACCTGGATGGCCAATTCCCTGGTGGGGCAAAGGATGAGCGCCTGCAATTTCCGGCTTTGGGGATCGATTTTTTCTAAACAAGGAATCCCAAAAGAAGCCGTTTTGCCTGTCCCTGTCTGGCTTTGGCCGATGACGTCCGATCCGTTTAAAATCAGCGGGATGGCTTCCGACTGGATGGGCGTTGCTTCTTCAAATCCCATCTCCAGCACAGCCCGCAGCGTGGCCTTGGAAATGGGTAATGCTTCAAATCTCAAATGTTCCATAAACTGTCCTTTCTTTTTTTACGCAAATAAAAAGCGGCTGAAACTGCCGCCAAAAACACCATTGCAAGGATTTTACTATATCATTTTTTACTAAAAAAATCAATTCTATTTTGTAAAAAAAGCAAACCATGCTTCTCCTCTGCCCAGCAACCAAAAGGCGAAGAAGTCATCCTTCTCCGCCTTTTTCTCTTTCCTCATAATAAGATACAAATCAAGCCGCCGTTTCCTTCGTTGATGATTTTTTCCAAAGTTTCTTGCAGTTTCATCTGGGCATCCTGGGGCATCCGATAGAGCTTTCCGTTTAACCCCTCCGTCACCAGCGACTCCAGCGAGCGGCCAAAGAGGTTCAGCTGCCAAATCTTTTCCGGATTTGTGCCATAATCGGCCATGACATCGGCCAAGTACGCCTTCGTCTGCTCCTCGCTGCCAATCATGGGGCTTACTTCCGTTTCAATGTCTGCCTGAATCAGATGCATACTTTTGCCCTTGGCCTTCAGCCGGATACCATAGCGGCTGCCCTGGTGATACAGTTCCGGCTCCTCCAGCGTGATGTCCTCAAAGTGAGGCATCACAATGCCATAGCCGGTCTGTTCCGCCTCTTTGATGGCCGATTCCATTTTTTCATATCTTGCCTTCATTCGGTTCATTTCCTGCATCATACCAATGAGCTGGCAGTCGTCTTTCACCGGCACTCCCATGGTTTCGCTTAACACATCATAAAACAACCCATCTGCCAAAGCGCCTTCTGCCTTCACCACGCCGCATCCCAAGTCAATTTGGTCCAGATAAAGCTTTCTCAGCCAGCTTTCCCCATCCAGCTGTTCCAGCACTTCTTTCACCTGGCCAATTTTATCCACCTGCTCTAAGATGCCGCGGGCCGCCGCCAAAATCTGCATCTTTAACGGATGCTCCATAGACAGCGTATCCACCCATCGGGGCAGCGTGATATGTACCTGGGCCACAGGAAACTCCAGCAGCACCTGCTCCAGCACCTCATAAATATCTTCTTCCTTCAGCTGGGCGCAGTTGACCGGCAGCACCTTCACACCATACTGCTCGCTGCACGCTTCGGCCAGTTCCACCGTCTTTTTGTCATAGGGATGGGTGGAATTGAGCAGCACCACAAAGGGTTTGCCCAGCTCCTTTAATTCAGAGATGACACGCTCTTCTGCCTGCACATAGTTTTCCCTTGGAATATCGGTGATGGTGCCGTCAGTGGTCACCACAATACCAATGGTGGAATGGTCGTTGATGACTTTTTTGGTGCCCATTTCCGCCGCCATCTCAAAGGGCATGGGCTCATCGCTCCAAGGCGTATGCACCATCCGGGGCAGCTCCCCGTCCATATGTCCTTCTGCCCCCGGCACCAGATACCCCACACAGTCGATCATCCGCACCCGAAACTGGATGTTGTCCCCCACCGTCAGCTCCACCGGCTCGTTGGGAATGAATTTTGGCTCGGTGGTCATAATGGTGCGGCCGGAGGCGCTTTGGGGCAGTTCGTCCTGGGTGCGCACCCGCTGCCGCTCATCTTCCATCCGCTTTAACACCACCTCATCCATAAACCGCTTGATGAAGGTGGATTTTCCCGTCCGCACGCCGCCGATGACGCCAATGTAGATGTCGCCGCCTGTGCGGTTTGCCATATCTTGATATAAATCATAACGCTGCATGTTTTTCCCGCCTTTCTGAAATTTGTACCCATACAATCCTATGGGAAATTCCCGTTCCTAGAGCGAAAAAAAAGCGCCATGGTTTCCCAAATATCGACAAAGCCTTGCCAAAAAAAACTGGCTGGAACCCTTGCCCTTCAAAGGTTCCAGCCATCTTTTTTGTCATTTTATGCCTGTAATACGGCTTCTTTCATTTCCTTGACATAGTTTCCCACAGCGGCCACACTGTCTTTTCCTTCTGCGCCCACTATTTTTACAATGGCGCTGCCCACAATGGCCCCGTCGGAAAGAGCAGCCATTTTCTGCGCCTGCTGGGGCGTATTGATGCCAAATCCCACGGCCGTTGGCACATCGGTCACGGCCCGGATGGCATCCACCATGGCTCCCACGTCGGTGGTAATTTCGCTTCTCACCCCCGTCACACCCATGGAGCTAACCACATAAATGAACCCTTCTGCTTCTTTGGCGATCATCTGGATCCGGTCGTCGGAGGTGGGTGCAATCATGGAAATGATGGAAACGTCATATTTTTTCGATTCTTCCAACAGTTCCCCTTTTTCCTCAAAGGGCAAGTCCGGCACAATCAATCCGTCGATGCCCAAGGCTTGACACCGGGCAAAAAAGGCGTCTTTGCCATAGCTTAACACCGGATTTAAATAGGTCAAAAATACCAGCGGCACCTGGGTTTCTTTACGGATTTCTTCCACAATGCCAAAAACTTTTTTCACCGTGATGCCGCCTTTGAGCGCCCGGATATTGGCCTCCTGGATCACAACCCCTTCCGCTGTTGGATCGGAAAAAGGAATGCCCAGTTCAATGAGGTCTGCCCCGTTTTTGGCCATTTCCACCACCAGGCGCACCGTCGTCTCCTCATCGGGATCTCCTGCTGCAATAAAAGGAATAAATGCTTTGCCCTTTGCAAAGGCTTCTTTGATTTTATTCATAAAGCTGAACCCCCCTGTATCTGGCAATGGCTGCCACGTCTTTATCGCCCCGGCCGGAAATACAAACAATGATCGATTGGTCTTTGGAGAAGGAACCGGCCATCTTTCTCACCTGCGCCACCGCATGGGCGCTTTCAATGGCACAGATGATGCCTTCTGTCCGTGCCAAATATTCAAAGGCAGCCACCGCCTCCTCGTCGGTGATGGGCACATATTCTGCCCGGCCGGTGCTGTGCAAATACGCATGCTCTGGCCCGATGCCTGGATAATCCAACCCGGCAGAAATGGAATACACCGGCGCAATCTGTCCCTCTTCGTTCTGGCAGAAAATGGATTTCATGCCGTGGAACACCCCAACGGTACCTTTGGTCAGTGTGGCTGCGTGCAAATCGGTGTCCACGCCCTTGCCGCCGGCTTCACAGCCGATCAGCCGCACCCCTTCGTCCGGGATAAAGTGATAGAACATCCCCATGGCGTTGCTGCCGCCGCCGACACAGGCAAAGACGGCCGCCGGAAGCTTTCCTTCTGCTTCCAAAATCTGCGCCCGCGCTTCCCGGCTGATGATGCTTTGGAAATCTCGCACCATGGTTGGAAATGGATGAGGCCCCATGACGGTGCCCAGCACATAATGGGTGTCGTCCACCCGTCTGGACCATTCCCGGAAGGTTTCGTTTACGGCATCTTTCAATGTCTGGGTGCCGCTTTCTACGGCGTGTACCTTGGCCCCCAACAGCTCCATCCGGTATACGTTTAAGGCTTGGCGCTCCGTGTCCTCTTTCCCCATGAAAATTTCGCATTCCATGCCAAAGAGCGCCGCCGCCGTGGCCGTGGCCACCCCATGCTGCCCGGCCCCCGTTTCGGCAATCAAGCGGGTTTTTCCCATTTTCTTGGCCAAGAGGGCCTGGCCCAATACGTTATTGATTTTATGGGAGCCGGTGTGGTTTAAATCTTCCCGTTTCAGATAAATCTTGGCCCCACCCAGGTCCTTGGTCATTTTTTCTGCATAATAAAGCAGCGAAGGCCGCCCGGTGTAGTTTTTGTTCAGCTCCGCCAGTTCCGCCTGAAACTGGGGATCGTTTTTGTAAAAATCATAGGCTTTGTTCAGCCGGTGGATTTCATTCATCAATGTTTCTGGAATGTACTGGCCGCCAAAAATGCCAAATCTTCCTTCTGCCATATCTTCCTTCCTCCTTTTACATCTCTTTTCCTTCCAGCACGGCCCGTTTGCGCAGGTCTGTCATCAGCTGGTCAAACTGTTCCAAATCCAGGCTCTGGGCGCCGTCGCACAACGCCTCTTTGGGGTTGTTGTGAGTTTCCACCATCAGCCCATCGGCTCCTACGGCCAGTATGGCCCGGCTTAAGGGGGCCACCAGAGAGCGGATGCCGGTGCCGTGGCTGGGATCGACAATGACCGGCAAATGTGTTTTTTCTTTTAAGATGGGCACTACCGATAGATCCAGCGTGTTTCTAGTCATAGTTTCGAAGGTACGAATCCATCTCTCACATAATATCACATCTTTGCACCCGGCGCTCATCAAATATTCGGCGCTGAGCAAAAATTCTTCCAATGTGCTGGCCAAGCCCCGCTTTAACAGCACCGGTTTTCCCATGGCCCCGGCAGCTTTGAGCAAATCAAAGTTTTGCATATTCCTGGCCCCAATTTGCACCACGTCCACGTCTTCAAAGAGCGGCACCTGGGTTTGGTTCATCATCTCCGATACAATGGGCAGCCCCGTTTTTTCTCTGGCAATTTTCAATAATTCCAGCCCGTCGGCCTGCATCCCTTGAAAGGCATAGGGCGAACTGCGTGGTTTGAACGCGCCCCCGCGCAACAGCTTTGCCCCGCTTTTTTTCACCGCCTCGGCCACCGTCAGCACCTGTGCTTCGCTTTCCACCGAGCAGGGGCCTGCAATCACCGGAAAATGATGGCAGTCGAACATGGCATCTTTCACCTTCACCACCGTGTCGTCCGGGTGGACGCTGCGGCTGACGGCCCGGTATTGCTCTGTCACCCGTTTGGCATAGTCCACAATATCACTGGTGTGGACGGCGTGGTCCATATCAATGGAGGCGGTGTTTCCAATGAGGCAGACGGCCGTGTGCTCTGTACCCACGCTGACAATGGTGGCAAAGCCCTTTTGCTCCCATTGCTTTGCAAATTCGTCCACTCTCTGTTTGTCTGCGCCTGGTTTCATCACAAAAATCATTGTTCCCGCCTCCTTACCGTTTCCATCAATTCCTTGATTTTTTCTTCATCCTTCCAGCTATCTGTTTCCACGCCGCTGCTGACGTCAATGGCAAAGGGATGGTGTTGCAACGCTTCTTCCAAGTTTTCCTGCCGGATGCCCCCGGCCAAAAAGAAGGGGCGTTTCATTTCTCCCAGACAAGTCCAGTCAAAGGTCTGCCCGGTGCCGCCGCTGCCGGAATCAAAAAGCAGATAGTCGGCCTTGGATGAAAGGGCCTTTTCCACGTCCTCTTTCCCCCCTACTGAAACTGCCTGGATGATGGGGGCATTGCACCTTGCCTGAATTTCTTCCACCACCTCTTCCCCTTCTCCGCCGTGCAGTTGAATCACATCAATGACGCCTGCTTCATAAAGGGAAACCATCTCCCTAACCGGCGCATTGACAAACACACCCACGGCCAAAATCTTGGGCGAAAGCAGTTGTTTTAACGCCGCCGCTTCTTCTCTTGTCACTTGCCGCTTGCTTTTGGCAAAGACAAACCCCACAAAATCCGGCTCATATCGATTGGCCGCCAAAATGTCCTCTATTCGCCGCAGCCCGCAAAGCTTCACCTTGGTCATAGGCATTCCCCCCGCAGTTGGGCGAGGGCCTTTACCTTATCCTCGCTTCGCATCAACGTCTCTCCAATCAAGACAGCATTGACGCCGGCTGCTCTTAGCTTTGCCACATCCTCTGCCGTCCGGATGCCGCTTTCCGATACAAAGGTCACTTCCTCCGGCACCATTTTCCGCAGCCGCAGGCTGTTTTCCATGTCCACCGTAAAGGTGCGCAAATCCCGGTTGTTCACACCAATGAGCCTTGCCCCCACCG
>CALWLF010000043.1 GCA_944381455.1 uncultured Clostridia bacterium
TCTTTTTTGTCTACAAAAATCAAGTTGATGGGGTTTCTTCCTTCGGCTGCGCCTTGTGGAATCAATTTATATTTGAGCTTATTCATGTTCTATTCTCCTTCCTGTCTTTTCCTTTTTCTTGGCATATTACAAATCAATCAAAAGGAACGCGGCGGTCGTCCACTTCTTCTGCGTCGTAATAATAGCATTCTGCCGCAGGGGTGGTGATGAACATACTGCCCAAAATGGCCTTGCCGGCGGTGCCATCTTTTTTCACAGCTTTAAATACAATGGTATGGATGGTTTCTGGAATCTGCGGCAAAACAGTCACTTCAATTTTTGCCACATCTGGGTTTTCTGCCAATTCTTCCATAAACTCTTCGGCACGGCCCACACGCAGGGAAGCCAGTTTAGCGCTTTCCATATTTTCCATGCCCCGCACCACTACTTCCGTATCGGGGTTAAATTTTTTGCCTGCATCCTGCAATTTTTTGTAGAAATCAGGCAATTTGGTGTGCATCAGTTTCATGCGAATCTCCTCCTTGAAAACAACTTCTTTTTTCTATCATCCAGTTGCTTTGTCTTTCTTCCAGTTTTTGCACTCTGCCTGCGAACAGAAGGCCAGCGGCCAAGGCAGAGCGCCAATCCCTTTGGTTGGACCTGCGGCAGGGTTAACCCTGCCGCCAAACAACAAGAGAATCTATTGGTTCTTAAACCGTTTCATCCTGACCGGCAAAGAATGCTTTGTCACGTTCCGTTGGGCCTTTGTAAGTTGCTTTGGAAACAAAGTACAGCAGCAATACGGAAACGGGGATGGCGAAAATGGCACTTGGAATATCATAAATCGGCGTACCGGTAAATTCGTTGGCCAGCGTAATGACAGCGCCGGAAACGATGGAAGCCGTAGCCCCCTGTACCGTTACTTTTCTCCACATCAAAGCAGCAAAAAGTGCCGGGGTGATGGCGGAAGAATACAGGGCGTACACATAGTTTTGTACGGCCAGTACGTCTGGGAAGAAAGTTCCCATCACATAAGCAATGACAGCAAAGATCACCAGGCAAACACGGATATACCAAACTTTTCTTGTTTCGGTGGCGTTTTTGTCAAAGAACCGGCACCAGATATCCATTACACCGCTGGTGGTGGCCGAAAGCAGATAGCTGTTGGCCGTAGTCAAAATCAAAGCTGCGCCGCAGGCCAGCATCAATGCACCCACCACCGGTGCCACATCGCCTGCATAAGTAAAGAACAGCAAGTCGCTGGTTACGTCTGGATATACGGTACGCAGTACAAAGCCCAGCGTCGAAGAACAGAACATAACAGCAAAGATAATGATAACGAAAATATAAATGGCTTTTTTCAATGTTTTGTTGTCACGGCCAGAAGACATTCTCTGAATGAAATTCTGGTCACCGATGATGTTCATGGTGCCGCCAAAGGTCAGGGCCAACCAACCCAAAGCACCATAGTTACCAAATGGGAAATCCGTGGTTCCTTCTGCCGTACGGGCCAAAACGCCTTCCAAACCGCCATTAAAAGCAACAGAAGCAATCAGGGCCACAATCATGGCAAAGGTAATGAAAATAGAACCAAAACAGTCTGTCACAGCAACAGAACGCATACCGCCCATCATAGCCAAGGAAACAATTACCACAATACCAATGATGGTAGAAGCCGTTAAGCTGGCTCCCGTACAGATATAGATGGCATTGCCAAAGGCTTTAAACTGATAGGCACAAGTACCTACATAAGCGATGACAATGACGATGGCTGCAAAGTTTCTGGCGAACGCGCCATAGCGGTCATTGAAGATATCGCTGACAGTCAGCGCTTCTCTGCGGCGTACTCTCGTTGCCACATGGTACAGAAACAACGGCGCCAAGCTTTGGCAAGACATATACAAAATGGCTGGCCACCAGCCATAGTTGGCCCCCACAGCCAACGATCCTCCGGTGATGGTGCCGCCGCCCACCCAGGTGGCTGCCATGGTGCCGCCCAGAATCAACGGGCCCAGCTGGCCGCCGGCAATGAGCATATCTTTGGTGTCTTTTGCCGGATGTTTTTTGGAGTAAATCGCGCCAACAATCACTACTGCTACAATGTACACAACAACTGCACATAAAAGAATCCAATTTACGTTCATACAGTTTCCTCCCTACCAATATTATTCCATGCAATCATATTTCAAACCCACCCGTTCGCCTCGGTGAGCAGAAATCGGAAAAATAGATGAAGCCTGAAGCAGCTGTAAAATGACTTGGTGATTTTCTTCTTATGTGCCAGAGTTTTTTCTATCAATAAATCAGAGTTTTTTCTATCAATAAATCAGAGTTTTTTTTCTCATCTTTTGTATTTTTTTAGAACAGGTTGTATGTTTATACTAGCACTCCCCTAGAGAAGAAACAATCCCTTTTCCGCGCTAATTATAAAATTATATTCGCCTAACATGTTTTCAACCAAATGAAAACCCCTCCTCTCTTTTCTTTTTTTTACGTATGTACCATATCACATGCTTCATTGTATTTTTAAAAAAATTTTTAAAACCGTTGGTTTCTTCCTCTAAAACGCAAAGAAATAGATAAAATACGTCAAAAAAAGCCTTATTTTTTTGACAAAAATTCTTTTTGTGACTGTTTAACAAGAAAGTCTCCTGTAACTATAGTTTTTTCTTTCTTTTTGGCCTCTCTTTGTTGCAACTCTTACAAAAATAAAAAAAGCAATGGCAAATGTTTCTTTTCTATGGTAAAATATGCGCGAATAGATTCTTCTGTATTTTAAGAAAGCGGTGATATTCGATGAAACTGTATCAAAACATCCCCTATTCGCGCGACATCAATTTGGATGGAAATTTGGAAGAAACTGCCTCCCGCAATTCCCGCACCCATCCCATTGATCTTTATGTGGCCGATTTCAGCCAATATCTCATTCCCATCATCCAGCATCACTGGCACGAAAAACTGCAGTTTATGGTGGTGATGGAAGGACAAATCCAGTTTGAAATTGCCGGGGAAACCTTTGTTTTGGCCAAAGGCGAAGGCGTATTCATCAATTCCAACGTCATCCATATGTCGGCCCCCGTCAACGGCGCCCAGGCCCAGCTGTTTTCCATTTTGTTTGATACGGGTGTGCTGGGCGGTGTAGACCAGGTGGGATTAAAATATATTCTGCCCATTGTTGACTGCCCTAATTTAAAATATGTGCTTTTAAAGCCATCCATACCATGGCAGCAGACCATGCTGACTTATTTAACCCATATGCTGGAAGTGGGAGAAAGCCAGGCGTATGGGTTTGAACTGGAACAAAAAAACGACTTGGGCTGTCTTTGGCTGATTTTCATCCGCAATATGCGCTCCACCCTTTCCACCATGCCCAAGAAAAACTCTGTAGATGAAGACCGCATCAAAGCCATGCTGGAATTTATCCATAAACATTATGGGGAAGACATCAGCCTGCAAGACATTGCCGATGCCGCTCAGTTGAGCAAAAGCGAATGCTGCCGCTGTTTTCAGCGCACCTTAAAATCCTCTCCCTTTGCCTATCTCATCCAAGTGCGCATTTCCATTGCCTCCCGCCTGATTTTAAATACAGCTGCCTCCATTGGTGAAATTGCCGAACAAGTGGGTTTTAACGGCCTCAGCTATTTTCATAAAACCTTTAAATCCATCATGCACATGACGCCCATGGAATTTCGAAAAAATGGAAAACACCAATAAAAAAGCCCCGCTTGGGGCAGCTTTCTTAGAAAACAAAAAGAGCCGGAATCCTGAAAATAAACGGATTCCGGCTCTTTTTTGCCGTTTTCTTTTGCTTGTTGCTATCACAACGTTGAAACAGAAATGAAAAAACACTTCAGCTTCGTTTTCACAAGCTGATTTCTGCCGCTTTTTTATTCTGTCTTTCCCGCCAGATCATCAATAAACTGTTGCGCCGTGCGGCCGGAGATGCCGCCGTGACGCAGCTCCCACTGGTTGGCTTTGGCCAGCAGTTCTTCTTTGGATATCTGAATTTCTGGATGCTTGGCCGCCAAGCCTTCCACAATATCGTGAAACGCCTGCCGGTTTGGCGCAGAATAATCGATCAGCACACCAAAGCGGCTGGCCAAAGACAATTTTTCCTGCACCGTGTCGGAACGATGGATGTCGCCTTGAAATTCCATATCATTTTTGTCGTTCCAGGTTTCTTTGATCAGATGGCGCCGGTTGGAGGTGGCATAGATCAAAATGTTATCGGGCCTGGTCTCCACGCCGCCTTCGATGACGGCTTTTAAGAATTTATATTCCACTTCCTCTGCCTCAAAGGACAAGTCGTCAATATAAATGATAAACCGGTAATTGCGTTTTTTGATTTTGGCAATCACTTCCGAAAGGCTGCGGAATTGATATTTATAGATTTCAATCATCCGAAGGCCTTGCTCGGCATATTCGTTTAAGATGGCCTTCACGCTGGAGGACTTGCCGGTGCCGGCGTCGCCGTAAAGCAGCACATTATTGGCCGTCCGTCCTGCCACAAATGCCTCCGTATTATCCCGCAGCTGCTTTTTTTGCAGCTCATAACCAATCAAATCCGACAGCCGGATCCGGTCGGCATTGGACACCGGCACAAACTCTACGCCGCCATCTGCCTCCTGCTTGATGCGAAAGGCCCGGTGCATGGCAAACATCCCCACGCCGTGGAGCCGGTAATATTCCGTCAGCACCGTAAACATTTCCTCCACATCGGCAGAGGCTGCCAGTTGCTGACTGAGGCTTCGGATCATCTCTCCCGCTTCCCGGTCATAAATCTGCTCCCGCTTGCTGATGGCCTGGTAATGGGTGATGGCCGTAAAACAGTTGATGTCTAAATCTTCTTCCATGGCCGAAAAATCATAGAAAAATAACTGGCGAAACACCGCCAAATCCTGCTTTGCCAGCAGATTGACGGTGCCGTCCCCGGCGCCCACCCGCTCACAGGTGAGGGTGAAGGAGTTTTCGTTATTCATCAGCAGATAGGTCAAGTAATTTTGCCACAAATTGCCGTCAAAGCCAAACGTGGTGCCCAGGTCCAGCAGTTTTTTCATTTCCTGATAAATCCGGTGGACCAGCTGATCCTTCGGCTGGGTTTTGCCTTTCCAATCGGCCGTAATTTGTGCCAGTGCCGGCAAAATTTCATCTTCTGCAAAACGGCTGTATAATAAAAGCCGCATCACCTGTTGATCCATCACAATCCCCCTTTTTCTTTGGCTGCTATGCAAACGACGGTAAGAAACAGATGGGTTTCACAGTGTCACCTGTGAAACCCATGGTCGGAAGCCAAAAGCCCCGTTTCTTTTGCTGTTAGTTAGAAGCCGTATCCAAATCGGTGTCGTTTTTCCACAGCATCTGGTCGCGCAGTTCTTTGCCAACCACTTCCATTGGATGTTTTGCCAGCATATCTCTTCTGGAGTTGAAGAAGCAGCGGCCGTTTTTGTTTTCTGCAATCCATCTATTGGCAAAGGTACCATCCTGAATGTCTTTCAAAACGGCTTTCATGTTTGCCTTTGTTTCTTCATAAGGCAATACGCGGCCGCCGGAGCAGTATTCGCCAAATTCCGCCGTATCGGAGATGGAATAGTTCATGGCTGCTACGCCGCCTTTGTTGATCAAGTCTACAATCAGTTTTACTTCGTGGATGCATTCAAAGTATGCATTTTCTGGTTCATAGCCGGCTTCTACCAGTGTTTCAAAACCGCAGCGCATCAATTCTACCAAGCCGCCGCACAGTACAGCCTGTTCGCCGAACAAGTCGGTTTCGGTTTCATCGCTGAAGGTGGTTTCCATGATACCGGCACGGGCGCCGCCAATGCCTGCCAGGTAAGCCAAAGCGATGTCATATGCTTTGCCGGAAGCGTTTTGTTCTACAGCCAGCAGGCAAGGCACGCCTTTGCCTACATTGTACAAAGAACGCACGGTGTGGCCAGGGCCTTTTGGTGCTGCCATAAATACATCTACAAAAGCAGGAGGCACGATTTGTTTGTAACGGATATTGAAGCCATGGGCAAAGGCAATGGCTTTGCCTTCGGTCAAGTAAGGAGCAATTTCGTTTTTATATACATCGGCCTGACGTTCATCGTTGATCAAAATCATGATGATGTCTGCTTTCTGGCTGGCTTCGGCAACGGTCATAACTTCAAAACCGTCTGCTTCTGCTTTTGGCCAGGAGGCGCCGCCTTTTCTTAACCCAATGATGACATTGCAGCCAGAATCCCGCAGGTTCAGTGCATGGGCATGGCCCTGAGAGCCGTAGCCGATGATGGCAATCAATTTGCCGTTTAACTTGTTCAAATCACAATCTGCTTCGTAGTACATTTTTGCCATAAGTATCATTCTCCTTTTCTTTTATCAGTTCCTTTTTTATATAACCTGGATACTGTTTACTATATCCAAAAAACTGCCAAAAATCAACAAGCAATTAAATCTGCCGACTGAATATCATACAGCCGGGACAGCTGGCGCAGAATCTGTGCCTGTTTGCTGCTTTCTCCCACTACGGTGACGCCGATGGAAGCCGTTTCTGTGCTCAGGCTTTCAAACAACAAAGTTTTGATGGAAAAACCTCTTTTATGCAGTTCAGCAGTAATCCGCATGATCAAATCTTCTGCATTGTTGGCTGTAATACGAATTTGAATGGTTTCCATAAAGCATCCTCCTCTTCTATGTTAACAACTGGTGGGAATATCCTTTTCTTCAATTCTATCTTCAATGGCGCCGTTGGGCGGAAGCATGGGCAGGACGTGCTGCGTATCTGTCATTCTGCAATCAATCACCGTTGGGCCTTGGTTTGATCTTGTTTTTTCATATACACTTTTCAATTCTTCTATGGTGCTTACCTGGTATCCGTCTGCCCCCATGGCACGGGCCAAAGCGGCAAAATCGGTGGTAAACTGTAATTCGGTGGAGAAGCGGCGTCCGTCGCAGAAGCAATCTTGCAGCTGCCGAATCATTCCCAGCCCCCCGTTATTGAGCACCAGCACCGTTACAGGAATTTGGTTTCTGACGGCGGTGGTCACTTCCTGCATGTTCATGGTAAAGCTGCCGTCGCCTGTTACCAAAAGGCTTTGGCCCTTTGTGGCAACGCTTGCGCCAATGGCTGCCCCCATGCCGTATCCCATGGTGCCAAAGCCGCCGCTGGTTAAGTGGGCCCCTGGGGTGTGGAAGGAATAAAATTTAGAAGTCCACATTTGGTGCTGCCCCACATCGGTGGAAACTGGAACGGTGCCGTCTGTCATGCTGCAAACCGTTTCCAAAATCCGTCTTGGGGTGAAGCCTGGTTTATCTTCTTCCAAAAAGGTGCTGCGGATAGAAGCCATCTCTGCATCCCATTGCGGCAGTGTTTTTTCTTCCACCAAGGGAATCAGCGCTTCCAGCGCCCCTTTCATATCTCCTGTCAATTCAATATCGGCCGGAATCACTTTGCCCAGTTCTGCTTCATCCACATCCATGTGAATGATTTTGGCATTTCTGGCAAAGGCTTCCCGGTTGCCGGTGCCCCGGTCGGAAAACCGGGTGCCGATGGCCAAAAGCACATCGGCTTGGGCAATGGCTTGGTTGGCTGCCATCTTGCCGTACATTCCGGCCATGCCTAAGTTTTTGCTGTGTTCCAACTCCATGGCCGAAATTCCCATCATGGAGAAGGCAACATAGGCGCCGCTTTTTTCTACCAACTTTCTTACCAAGTGTGCCGTGTGGCTGCGGATGACGCCGCCGCCGCAGTAGATCATGGGCCGTTTGGCTTGGTTAAACAGTGCTGCCGCCTGTTGGATCTGCTCTTCTTCCACCTGCTCTGCTTCTTCTGGTTCCACCTTTTTGGCCGGTTCAAAGGAACAGACGGCTTTTTGAATGTCGTGGGGGATATCCACCAGCACTGGTCCCGGCCGGCCGCTTTGGGCGATGCGAAAAGCGTTTCGCATGGTCTGGGCCAGTTTTTTGATATCCTTGACAAAGAAGCTGTATTTGGTGACGGCTAAGGTTAAGCTTGCCGTATCAATTTCTTGAAAACTGTCGGTGCCAACGCTGGTGGTTGGTACGGAACCGGTGATGGCCACCAGCGGGATGGAATCTGCATAGGCAGTGGCCAATCCAGTGACGATATTGGTGGCTCCCGGCCCCGATGTGGCGACGACCACGCCAATTCCTTTCCCTGCCCTGGAATATCCGTCTGCCGCATGGACAGCGCCCTGTTCATGGGCAGTTAAGATATGCCGGATTCCTTTTTTGTTTTCTCTTAACTTATCATATAAACTGAGCACGTTTCCGCCGGGGTATCCAAACACCGTTGTCGTCTGCTGCTCTGCCAATACCTCCAGAACGATTTCACTGCCTGTCAGAAGCATGGCCCTCACCTCCGTTTCTGAATAAAAAAAGCTGTACAGTTATCCACTGTACAGCTGAGCCTTTCGGTCAAATCCTGTCTTCGTTGAGCGTCATCCCTGTGCTCCATTCAGCGAATAACATTTTTGTGTAGCAAAAAGAACCTTATCCAGGAGAATAAGGCTGAGGAGGACGACGAGGACCAGTACGTTATGTTGTTTGTGGTTGATGGTTGTAAACATGGCGCTCGGCCTCCTTTCGCTGAAATCTTCAAAACTTAATGTTGTAGCTATTTTAGTACCGGATTGTATAAAAGTCAATACATTCTATGTAATTTTTCTGATTTTAGCATATTTTTATAATGAAATACTGCAATATTCATTATTTTTTGTTTTTTCTCACAAGACATTTGTTCTGCTGCCAGACCACTGGGCCAAAAAAACTTGTTTTCTTTTCAGTACATATCCTTCGGTTTGTCTGTTTCAACCGTCGTTTTTTGACGGATAAACGCTCTTTTTTTCCTTTGGAACACAAAAACTGCTTCCAAAACAAGGTCAAAAAGAAACCTTTGCTTCTCTTTTCTATGAGTGCTTCTTGCCACTTGTGACCATTCTCTTTCCAAAAATATCTTTCGGAAAAATAAAAATAGCTGAACTCTCTTGGATTCCAAGGATTTCAGCTATCTTTGTTTTTTTAAGAAACTGCGCCAAAGGGCCACGTCCTGCTTTTATTCTGTTTCAAAAAAGTCGTTGATGGCATCGATGATTTCTCCCGTATAGGCCTCTGCTGTGGTGCAAAGAGAAACCACCACAAACACCACCAAAGAAACGGCCATACTCCAAAGCCCGGCGCTAAAGCCCAGCGGAGAAGCCTTTAAAATGAACGTCAACAGCACCATCAGCACTTCCCCAATGACAATGGAGGAGACGGCGGCCTGCTTGGTTGCTTTTTTCCAATACATCCCGCCGATGATGGTTGGCACCAACACACCAACGCCGCTGTTAGCCAAATTCAGCAAGTCGCTTAAAGCACTTGGTTTGAGCAATGCAAACACAACAGAAATCAGCCCAAAGACAAGCACACCAATTTTGGCTACGGCATACATCTTCGTTTCATCGGCATTTTGGTTGATATATTTTTTGTATACGTCGGTGGAAATCATGGTGCTGGCTGCGTGCAGCTGGGAGTCCCCGGTGGACATGGCCGCTGCCAAAGCGCCGGAAATGACCAAAGAAGCAAACACCAATGGCGTATATTTTAACAGCAATTCTGGGAAAACCGTATCGGCCGAAGCCAAATCCGGCAGCAAAATGCGGCCGATGAAGGAAACGCAAGGCGTAAAGACATAGATGCTGGTCAGATAAACGGAAGAGAATACGGCTGACCATTTCATCACCCGCAGATTTTTGCCTGCAAAAAACCGCAGAGAAATTTGCGGAAACATCATCATGCCAAAGGTGATAACCAGCCACCGCGACAGCTAGTCTTGCGGCGTACAGACACCGTTTGGACCAGGCAGTGTAAATAATTGGGGTACTGCCTCATAAGCTGCTTCATAGGCTGCAGAAACAGAAGGGAAGTTGGCCTTGATCACCCATAAAGCGCCGCCCAAAAGCCCAATCCACATAAACACCCCTTGAGCTGCGTCGGTGATGGCCACACCTTTCATGCCGCCCATCCAAACCAAAATAATCATGATCACAAAAAATAATATGGCGCCTACCGTATAGCTCAGTTTTCCGCCGCTGATGGTAGTAAAAATATAGCTGCATCCAATGGCCTGCATGGCCACATAAGGCACCGTAAAGATCATGGTAATGGCTGTGACTAGCAGCCCCACTGCACCAGACTGATATACATCAGAAGCATAGTCCGATACCGATAAATAGCCGCATTTTTTGCCCAAAAACCATATTCTTCTGCCCCAAACCCAGAACAATACGCCAGGCAGCACCGTCCAAAGGCCGTTGACCCACCAGCCAATGCCGTTGGTGTAAATAAACCCGCCAGCGCCCATAAACGCATAGGCGCTGTGATAAGTGGCACTGAACGTCAGCGTCAAAACAAAAATACCAAGGCCGCCGCCGGTGGCAAAATCTTTGATGTTTTTCTCATCTCGTTTGGATGCATACAGCGCAATCCCCAGCAGCACCAGCATATAAATCACCAAAATACCTAAACCCAAATTCATACGCTGCCTCCTCCTTTCTTATCTTTTTCGTTTCATCGGTACAATTTCTTTTTTGTCCTGGGAGCAATCCCAGCATTTTAACTTCCATGCGCAAAACAGAAAGTCTGCAATCATCACCACATACCAAAACTCCAGCCAGACATACATCGTCGGCCAGCCCAGTGTGATGGGGTGATCGATGCAATACTCATTAAACCAATATAAAATGGGAGGATTGACCATCAGCACCGACACCACTAAAATGAGGTAAAACCAAAAGGTGCCTTTCTTTGTTTTTTTCCCCATAAGGCAAGCGCTCCTTTCCAAAGTTCTTCTTTCCTGCTTCCTTCCAAATTCTTTTCATCCATCTATAGAAAATGGCAACTGCAACCGCTCTGTCGCTCCCCAAGGCCAGGCTTCTTTTGTCTTCCCTGGTTGTCTTCTTTTTGGCCAATGGCCCATTGCTGTCTCGTTTTTTGGTTGCAGATACCAATTTCTTGCTGCTGCAATTATTTTTCCTGTAACCGGCGCACCACTGTCACTAAGCGTTCCACCAAATGGTCGTGGTATACTTTTCCTTTTTCCACGTCGGATTTGGAAGGTTCGCCTGTGGTGCCGCCTGCAATTTTCGCATTTTCCAAGGCATGGCTATAAGCACTTGGCACATAACATAACGTATCATGGGTATACGCCGGATCCACCGAATACAAGTCCTGCGGCTTGATTGGGTTGTCTTTTGCTTTTTCCAAATGGACCAAATCGGGATACCGATACATCATATGGCTGGTTTCCACCTCTTCGGCATGGCCCACAGCGCCAAAACCCAGTTTTCCCACAATGTCTTTGGACATATAGGCCGGATCAAAAATCTGCACCGTAATCCCCAATTCCCGCTGGGCTTTTTCGGCCGCCATCTGCATCCAGATGATATTGACAATCCGGTGACCGTTGATCATCACCACTTTTGTGATACCATGGGCCTTTAACGAAGCCATGATATCATAGGTCAAATCCATCAGCACTTCCGGCCGGATGGTGATGGTGCCAGGGCGCACCATATGGTGCGGGCTCCAGCCAAACCAAACGGGCGGCACCAACAGTGCATTGGTCTTTTCTGCCGCACATTCGGCCAATGTAATGGCTACATAGCTATCTGTGCCCACCGGCAAATGGAACCCATGCTGTTCCACACTGCCCACCGGCAAAATGGCAACCCCCTTGCTTTCTTTGATGGCCTCTGCCGCTTCTTCCCAGCTTTTTGTTTGCAACCAATGACTCATGTAACCTACCTCCTTCATAGTTTATGGACATTCGTCAGTTTCTCACGGACATCCAAGGGTAAAAAAAATAAAACCTACGTTTACTTTATGCCAAAGCGGCAGAAAAAAAAGTGTTCTGGAACACATTTTTTTGAAAAATTCCTTCTTTTTTGCTCTTGAATTGCAAAAAATACAAAATTACACTACAATAAAACAAATGGCAAACAACGAGAGGGGACAAACGCCGTGCAAACCTTTACCGAAAAACAAATTTATGCCCGCTATCGCCAAAAACTGCAATCCTTGCTGGAAGGAACGGGCGTAGAACAGCACTTTCATAAAAACGACGTCATCGAACTGAGCGGAGATAAGGCATCTTATGTCTACCTCATCAAAAAAGGCTGTGTCAAACAATGTTTCATCAACCCCGTCGGCGCCAGCAAAATTTTATTGCTGCTGCATCCCGGTGATCTATTTGGGGAGGTGACACTGCTGCACGGAGACGAAAACTATGTCTCCAGCATCGCCCACAGTGATCTTTGCACCGAACGCATTGCCGCCAAAACCTTTTGGGACCTGGCCAAACAAGAACCTTTGCTCTTTGAATACCTTTCGGCCATGCTGGCTTGTAAACTGCGCATCACCATGGCCCAAGTCTATGATTCCTCGTTTCATACCACAGCCCAGCGCCTGCAACATCTTCTGCTGCGCCTTTCGGTGCAAAGCGGCATTCCCCAAGCCGATGGCATCCGCCTTTCGGAGCGGTTTACCCATGAAGATTTTGCCCAAATGATTTCCGCCGGGCGCAGCACCGTTACCAAGCTTTTAAAAACCTTTGCATCGCAAGGCTATATCCGCCTGGAAGAGCGCACCATCGTCGTCCTTCCGGCCTTGGAAAAAGCCTGTCAAACCACATCCACCCAACCATAAGGAGGTGCTTTATGGAATTTTTGCGAAAAGAAAAAGGCAGCCGGCCAGTGGTTGCCATCTGCTATGA